>JASFOZ010000193.1:0-7540 GCA_050116255.1 Desulfarculaceae bacterium | reverse complement strand
CACCGCCTACGGTTCCATTGAATCCTCGGTGCGGGCCATGAAGGAGGGGGCTGCCGATTATCTGCTGAAGCCCTTTGACCCAGAGCAGCTTATTTTGCTGCTGGAGAAGATCAGCACCCAAAGGGCCCTGCTGCGGGAGAATCTGGCCCTGCGCCAAAGGCTCAGCGAAGGCGACAGCGCCGGTTTCGGGGATCTGATCGGACAGTCGCCGGCCATGCTCTCCATATTCAATCTGATAGAGGAGATATCGGGCAGCGAGGCGCCGGTGCTGATCACCGGCGAAACCGGCACCGGCAAGGAGCTTGTGGCCCGGGCCATTCACAATCACAGCCGCAGGGCCTTTGGCCCCTATGTGACCATCAACTGCGGGGCCCAGACGGAGAGCCTTTTGGAAAGCGAGCTTTTCGGCCACGAACGGGGCGCCTTCACCGGCGCGGTCAAGGCCCGGCGCGGGCGTTTGGAGTTGGCTGACGGAGGCACCTTGTTCTTGGACGAGGTGGGAGAAATATCCCAGAAGATGCAATTGAATCTGCTCAGGGTCTTGGAGGACAAGCGGTTTCAAAGGGTGGGGGGCAGTCAAACCCTGAGCAGCGATTTCAGGGTGATCTGCGCCACCCACCGCGACCTGCCCGCCCTCATCAAAGAGGAGAATTTCCGCCAGGATTTCTATTTCCGGATCAATGTCATCTCAGTTCCGATTCCGCCTTTGCGCCAAAGGCCCGAAGACATAATCCCCCTGGCTGAGCATTTTGTGGATTTCTTCGCCAGGCAGACCGGCAGGGCGCCCCTGGAGCTGGATCATTCCGCCCGAACCCTTCTGGTGAATTACTCCTGGCCTGGAAACGTGCGTGAACTGCGGAACGTAATGGAAAGGGCGGTCATCGTAGCAAAGTCCCCCAAAATCCAAGCCGGTCAACTCACCTTTTTGTCTGTCACCCCGGAGACCGAACCGCCATCCTTCACCTTGGCCCAGGCGGAGCTCAACCACATCCATAAGGCGCTGGAGGCCCATGACTGGAATATCACCCAGGCGGCAAAAGCCCTGGGTATTGACCGGTCCACTCTGCGGCGCAAGATGAAAAAAATGGAGCTGCAGGCCCCAACCTGAGGCTTTTGGATCTCTCCTGCCCATAGGCGTAAAGGCGCATGATCAGAAGGGTCGGGCCATAGTTTGGTTTTGCCTCTGGGGAGAATTGGAACTTGCCCCGGATTTTAAATACCAGGCGCAGACTATTTTTTGATCCAGGGCTGTGCGGAGCCCGCTGGCAAGGCGTCCGGCGATGGAGTACCGCTGATGCCGGTCTCGGGGAGCGGTCAGCCCTCTCCACATGCGCGGACTAGGTGACAACCCAGCCCCAGATAGCGGCCGGGCCCCCAGGCCCAGGATGCCAGGTGGAGGTCATCCCCTTGGGCAGGGTCAACCAGACCGCCCTGGCGGTGGTCGCCGCCCATTTACAGGCCTTTTTCAGCCTGAACTCCCTGGTGACCGAGCCCCGGCCAGAGCCTGATTATGCCTTGATCCCGGCCCGGGGGCAGTATGACGCCTATGCCATCCTCCAGCAGCTGAGCCAGGCGAACGGCCCCAGACCCATCAGTCTGGGAGTTGTTTCCGTGGACCTGTGTCTGCCTTTTCTGAGCCACGTCTTTGGCGAAGCCCTCATGGGAAGTCAGGCGGCAATAATATCCTTGCACCGCCTGATGCTTCAGGAAAACGGTGCCCCCGCGCCCAGAGACCTGTGCCTGGAGCGCCTGGCCAAGGTGGCTTTGCATGAAGTGGCGCACCTATTGGGCCTGAGCCATTGTGAACAGGTCAGATGCCTGATGCGCTTTTCCGAGAGCCTGACCAGCCTGGACCGGGTGGGCCTGTCTCTTTGCCGCCGCTGTGAGAGGCTGCTGAATACAGCCAGGAAGCGGTTGTTCCCCCCCAACCGTGATCTGCGGCTCCCCTAAGACAAGCCTAATTTAGCAAAAACTCGCGGGTCAGGGTCTCCCAGTCCAGGCCTGGAACCATACCAAAAATATCCGGTATGATCCGGCCGCCGGTGGCTGCCAGGCGTACGCCGGTCTCGCCCAGGCATATCTCGGTCAAACGCTGGGCCTCCTCCTCCATCCATTCCACGCTGTGCTGGCCGGTCATAAGCCCCTTGAGGTCACGCTGCAGCCGGGTGGGCTCCAACAGCAACAGCCATCCCTGGCTGTAGGGAGACTCAGTCACCTTGGCGGCCTGATCCAAGGCGGCGGGGTTGCGGGCCACCACCACCCCCTCCAGGGGGCTGGCCGCCCGGGCCTGCCTGCCCTGACGGGAGAACCCTATCTCCAGGCCGTCGCCGCGCACCGCCTCACCCAGGCGGGGCAGCCGGAACTCATCCAAGGGTCCGAACAGGCTGGAGGCGAAATCATCCAAGCCCAGGCGGACCTTGCCTCCATACTCAACCCGGGCCCAGGTGTGACCCTGGTGCAGATAATAATTCTCCGGCACCCTGAAACCGCCGGCAGAGATGAACTGGGCCTCTGCCATTGCCGGCGCCGACTCGCTGGCCTCCAGCATCTGGTCATACTCGCAGGAAGCGCAATCAAAGGCATTGACGCAGTACTTGCGCGAGACCCGCCCTGACAGCATGTGGCGGCACTTTCGTTCACTCCAAGGCAGGCTGTTCCACCGCTCCCGGCTCCAAAGCTCCCCGGAATAGGGTTCTTCCAGACCACTGGCCAGCCAACCCAGGTTCTTTTTCCTTTGCATGGCCTTGTCAAAGGAACAGCTAATGCAGTCAAAGGCATTATGGCAAAGCCTGGGTTCTGCCAGGCCCGCCTTGGACCAGAGGCATTGCTGGCTGGTCATGTCAAAGATAACCGGCAATCCAGGGCTTTTTCCTTTCTTGGTTGTACCTGGCATTGCGCACCTCCCCTGCTAAATAAGCTGAATGAGATTGGTCCCCGCCTCCTTAAAGAGCAGGCACTGTGCCAGATAGGCTTTGAACAACCTAAGCTATTTATTTGACTGTCTTTTAAAGTCGGATTAATGACTCAAGCCGCAGGAGGGGAGCCCACACAAATGGGGCGATTTGCAGCGGCATTACAAGCGCTGATGCATATAACATTATGAAATATTTACTTTATTTAGACTGAAGCTTGACCGGGGTGTTTTGGGGTTGCGTGGGGCATTTTGCCCCACCAGACTCAGGCGCCGGGCACATCAAACCTTGCCGCCAGGCTCAGCAATTCTTCGCGGTTTTCCCTAGTAAGACTCACAACCTCCACGTCCGGGCGCTTTTTGATCTTTTGGACGAAGGGCCCGCCCTTTTGGCTGACCGTACCCAATAAATCATGGCCGGAGTCCAAAACCCATACCAGCGCCTGCCTGAATACAGGGGAGAAGCATTCCATTTTGCCGATTTCATCCACCACCACCAGGCAACCAGGATCAGCCGGCTGCAACGCCGGTACGGCGATCTGCTCCAGGTCCTTTAAATTGACGCCATAACGCCCCACCCGGTGGGGGGAGGAAAAGCCCTCATGGGCCAGCATCCCTTTTTGCCCATCCAGGGTGATTATGCCAAAGCCGGCCCGCCGGCCCTTTTCTCTGATCTCGCGCGTGAAAAAGCCGCATTGGGGCCGGTCCAGTTCTTTAATGACGCGCTCAATCAAGGTGGACTTGCCCGATCCCGGCGGGCCTGTGATCAGGACGTTTGTGCCCGCCATTACCAGCCTCCTGCCGGACCCTGCTGCCGCAGGATGCAGGGCACTCCCAGGTAAGGGGCAAGCCGCCACCGGCCTGGAGGCAGCCTCTCCTTGCGGCCGATGATCAAAAAGCCCCCCTCCAGCAGGCAGCCGCAGATCATGCCCACGGCAGTCTTTCTTTGGGCCTCGCCCTCATAGGTGAGCAGGTTGTTGCGCATAAGGATCAAATGGAACCGCCCGGGCGGCCCCTCACAGAGAAGATCATGTTGGCGCCAGGTCACAGCGGTCCTCAGAGCCTCGATCACCCCAAGGCCGGCGCCGGGGGCAAGCCTCTGGAAATAGGCCTCCTCAAGCCCTGGAGGCAGCTCCTTGAGGCTCCCTTTTTGATAGACTCCGGCCCGGGCCTGTTCCAGGTAATCAGGGTTTATGTCTGTTGCTAAAACCTCAAGAGGCGGGAATCTCGGCTTAGAGCGGCAGATCTCCTGGTGCAGCATGACCAGGCTGTAGACCTCCTCGCCCCGGGCGCAACCAGCCGCCCAGGCCTTGATCTTGGCCTGGGAGCTGAGCCCGGGAAGAATGTCTTGCTCCAGCAGGCGCCATAAACAAGCGTCCCGGAAAAACCGGCTGATGGATACGGTGAAGAGTAGCCGGCATTGCCTGCGCTCCTCGGCATCGGTCCTAATCAGGTCCAGGTACTCCGTAAAACGGCGCAGGCCCAGGGCCTGAACCTGGCGGCGCAGGCGCTTTTTAACCCCCTTGCGGACCTTACGGAAGCCTTCCCAGGAAAGATCGAAATCTTCCAAAAGGAGCCTGAATTCAGAATCGCTGAGCATATGGAGGCCTGTCCGCTCTGGGTCGGCCCGGGGCCTCCCAGCGCCGCCTAGACCTTAACGCTTTTCAATCACTTTTTCTTAGGCCAGACCGTTAGAAAGGAATATTGCTCCCGGCTAAGCAGGAATGCCTCTACATACAGCCTGGCTATCTGGGCAAGCTTTTTATCCCCGCTTTTGGTGTGGGAGGCCAAACGCTGCGCCCAACTGGCGCTGACATTGGCCAGCCTTTCAGCCTCGTTTTGAAACCTATCCATCTGTTTGTTCAGGTCTGCAATACTGGGGCCTTTGCCCAGACCGGCGGCCTGCTCCAGGGTCAGACTATTAACCTTATCAACCGTCTGCTTCCAACCCTCATGGGCCTTTTTCTTTTGTCTCAGCATAGCCTTGGCCAGCAAATAACAACCATACACGTCTTCGAGGCCAACGGAACCATCTTTGATATCAAGATCGAAATTCAAGGGTTTTTCGACCTTTTTCGAGGAAAAAGTGCCGGTGTACTCAAATCTGATGCCTGCGCTTATTTGATGCCTCCCCAAGGGGGCTTTTTCATCCGCGCTCACCCCGTAAACATAGTCGGTTTCAACATAGCCGAAGCTGGTTTTTTTTGATTTGGAACCTACTATGCCCAAGGTTATACCCTTAGGCGCCTTGATATTGATCAGCTTCAGGGAAATCCGTGTATATTTATAATCCGAGATGGATTGATGGCCCTTGCCCTGGGCTTGTCTGCCTCTGGGCAGCACCACTACCTCCTTGGCATTACCTATCTGGATCACTTTTTTTTCGGCTTGGTATTTTTCGGTTTTAGCCTGGATCAATCTCTGAACTTCAAGGGCTTTTGCCTTACCCTGATTCTGATCCAGGTAATAATCCAAGGCCAGCCAGTCTTTATTGGCTAGGGCCTGTTTCAGGGGATATTTTTGGACCAGCTTTCGCAGAAATACCTGTTGCCTGACATATGAAATCCAGATGCCCGAGGGGTTGGCAGCGATATACTTCAGGGCCTCGGGGTAGCTGGTCAGGGCCTTTTGGGCGGCGTCGTGTTGCTCTAGGGCCCGGCTGAAAATACCTTGGTATTTGCCTTTGGGGAAGCGCTGTAAATAGTCCCTTACAATGGCCAAGGAAGGCTTGCGCACAAATTCCCTGAACAGCTTTTGCTGCTGCTTTTCATCCCTTTTTTTATATTGCGCCAGCAAGCCGGCGACTTCCGGGCCATACTCACCATCGGGCCACTTGTCCAGATATGCCTGGCAGGCGGCCGCGGTCTTGTCCTGCTTCACCTTTTCATAGGCGGATTTTTCCTCCTGGCTGGGCCCGCAGGCGGCTAGTAAAAGACACAAGACCAATAAAACGGCGGATTTTAAGGTCATTTCCATCTTCTCCTCAGGCCGGTGCGTGCACATTTCCTCCGCTTTTAAAGCCGGGAAAGCGCGCTATGAATATGCATTTTCACGATGGCCAAGAAATTACGATACAGTTCCCACGATGACAGGGTCAAATACATTTTCATAATAGCTCATCAACAAAGGGCTGTATCGAAAACTTGAACCCAACAGGATCCTTTGCCTTAGCATTCGGCAAAGCGGCCGATTGCTGTTCAGGCCTCCCTCATTCCACCGCCTTCAACCGCT
Source organism: Desulfarculaceae bacterium (assembly GCA_050116255.1). Taxonomy (GTDB): domain Bacteria; phylum Desulfobacterota; class Desulfarculia; order Desulfarculales; family Desulfarculaceae; genus JASFOZ01. The sequence goes on along the minus strand of JASFOZ010000193.1, from coordinate 1,398 downwards.
GGAAGCGCTTTCAACCCCTTGTATAAAAGCCTTTAATCAGTTTAGCGGCCTTGGCGCTTGACTTTTAACAAGCCAGGTTGGTAAGTTCATTTCTGTACACATTCCACGGTTTAGGAGATTCCTCGTGATCGATAAGTCCGAAGCCACCGGCAGGTTGAAGTGGCAGGCCCGCAGGGAGGCCTGGCCCTGGCGGTGGTGGCAGGAAAATAGTTCAACACCGGCTTAAGCAGTCAGCGGGCCTTCCTAAATAGGGCCCGTTCCTAATACCCTAAAAATACTAACACAGCATCGGCATCACACAGGGTAACCGCGCCCCAGCGCTTTCAAGAGTGAAAGCCATAAGCAGGGCGGCAAAGGCCATATACTATTCGGAGGAGGAAATCAATGGCCGAAAAGAAAGTTTTTCTTGGTGAGGAGTTCATGCCCAAGCAGTGGTACAACCTAAACGCTGACTTTCCCAGCCCCATGCCGCCACCGCTTAGACCCGACACCGGGCAGCCCCCCAGCCCGGAGGATTTCGCTCCCATCTTCCCCATGAATCTGGTGGAGCAGGAGATGACCCCTGAGCGCTGGGTGGACATCCCTGAGGAGGTTTTGGGGATCTACAAGATGTGGCGGCCTACTCCCTTGTACCGCGCCGACGGCTTGGAAAAGATTCTGGACGCGCCGGTGAAAATCTACTTTAAGAACGAAGGCGTCTCTCCTCCCGGCTCCCATAAGCCCAACACCGCCGTGCCCCAGGCCTACTACAACAAGGTCTTCGGCGTCAAAAAGATCACCACCGAGACCGGCGCCGGCCAATGGGGCTCGGCCCTCTCTTTTGCCTGCCAGCAGTTCGGACTGGAGGCCAAAGTCTATATGGTGCGGGTGTCCTTTGAGCAAAAGCCCTACCGCCGCATCATGATGGCCTGCTGGGGCGCCGACTGCGTGCCCTCCCCCACCGATACCACCGAGGCGGGCCGCAAGATCCTGGCCAAAAACCCGGACAGTCCCGGCTCACTGGGCATCGCCATCTCCGAGGCCATTGAGATGGCAGTCCAGCGCGAAGACACCCGCTATTCCCTGGGGTCGGTGCTCAACCATGTCATGCTGCACCAGACCGTCATCGGCCAGGAGGCCAAGAAGCAATTCGAGGTCTTGGGGGTTTATCCGGATGTGGTCATCGGCTGTGCCGGCGGCGGCTCCAACTTCGCCGGCGCCGCCTTCCCCTTTGCCGCCGACAAGATAGCCGGCAAAGAGGTGCAAATAATAGCGGCCGAGCCCACCTCCTGCCCCACCATGACCAAGGGCCCATACGCCTATGACTTCGGCGACACCAACCAGACCACCCCGCTGTTGGCTATGCACACCCTGGGCCATGACTTTGTGCCCGCCCCCATCCATGCCGGCGGCCTGCGC
>JASFOZ010000192.1:0-7573 GCA_050116255.1 Desulfarculaceae bacterium | reverse complement strand
GGCAGCCAGCTTCTGGGTGTGAAACCGGCCCAGATAGCCCACCCCGATCACGGCTATTCTCACCGGCTTAGGTGCCATCTTGTTCCTGCTCATCAGAAAGGGCCATTACACAAAGACCGGCTTGGTCGGCATCAAAGACCATCTGCTCCCGGTCGAACACCAGAGTGCGTCCGGCCTCGATGACCAGGCATCCGGCCTTGGCTTCAACCATAGATTCTACGGTGCCGGCGCCCACTGCGGGGAGATCAAAGCGGCGGTCTTGCCCGGGCTTGCACCTTTTAATCACCACCGCCCCTTTGCGGGTCAGATTTCCGGCCCGGCGAATACAGGCATCGGTGCCTTCGACAGCCTCCACCGCCACCACCACCCGGTGCCGTACCACCACCGCTTGGCCGATGTCCAGACGGCCCAACTCAGCGGCCACCTGCCAGCCGAACCGGGCATCATCCGACTCTTCTTGGCTGGGTCCCCTTTTAGTCAACACTCCCAGCGGTGCCAGAAGCTCGGGAACCAGCTCGTGGCTGGCCATCACGGTGATACCCTCATCCTCCAGGACCCCCGCCAGCGTCCTGAGTATGCCGTCGTCAGCCAGATGGCGCATCTTGCGGATGAGTCCCCAAGCCTTCAAGTCCGGGACCACATCCACGAACATCCTTGTCTTGTTCACGGCCCCGCACATGGCTGCCTGTTGGGCTCCGCCTTGGCGCAGGGCATTTACAAGCTTGCCCAGTTGCCCAACCCGGATCCAGGTGGTCTCATCGGCCAGACCCTCCAACTCCGGGGCAGTCTCGCCTTTAAGGGCCACCGCCACCACCCGAAGGCCACGGGCCTTGGCCGCCCGCGCCAAAAGAAGAGGAAACTGACCGGCTCCGGCAATGATGCCTATGGTCTTTTCAGACATGCTCAGCGGGCAACTCCCCGCTTGGAAGATTCAATGAACTGGAGAAAATACTGCACTTCCGGCAGATCAGCGACCTCCTGGCGCACCTCGTCCAGGGCCTGCTGCAAAGGGGTGCGGGTGCGGAAAATTATGCGGTAGGCATGTTTAAGGGCCTCGATGGCTTCCAGGCTGAATCCCGCCCTTTTCAAACCAATGATGTTCAGGCCATGGGTTCGCGCCCGCCTGCCTTCACACAGGGTGAAAGGCGGAATGTCCCGGTCGATGCCGCTCATCCCGCCGGCAAAAGAATACTTGCCCATGCGGGTGAATTGATGCACCGCCACCATCCCACCCAAATAACAATAATCACCCAGGTTCACATGGCCGCCCAGGGTGGAGGAATTGGCCATGATCACATGCTCGCCCAACTGGCAATCATGGGCCACATGGCTGTAGGCCATGAGCATGCAATTGTCCCCCACTTTGGTTCTGCCTCCACCTCCCACGGTGCCCCGGTTGACGGTCACGAACTCACGGATCTTGGCATTTTTGCCAATCTCCAGGTAGGTCGGGGTCCCATCGTATTTGATGTCCTGGGGATCCGTGCCCAAAGAGGCAAAGGGCCATATCTCCGAGTCCCTGCCGATTGACGTGTTTCGCTCGATGTTGGTATGGTGGCCGATACGGCACCCCGGGCCTATCTCCACCTCAGGGCCCACAAAAGCATACGCCCCAATGACGGCGTCATCAGCCAGGCGGGCTCCAGGGTCCACCACCGCGGTGGGATGGATATTCATGTGCGCTTCTTTCCTTGAAAAAACAGGCTGAAACCGTTTCCAGGCCTCAGGACATAGTGGGAACCACGGACGCGGTGAGTTCCGCCTCGGTCACCACGTTGTCATCGACCAAGGCCCTGCCTGTCATTCTCCAGGCCCGGGCGGAATGGTGCTGGCTGGTCAACTCCAAGAGAAGTTGATCTCCCGGTATCACGGGCTTACGGAACTTAACCTTATCCATGGACATTATATAGATCAAGATATCCTTGTTTTGCTGTGAGGCTTGGTCATAAGCCATCACTCCACCCACCTGGGCCATGGCTTCAATTATTAAAACCCCGGGCATAACCGGGCGTCCCGGGAAATGCCCCGGGAAAAAAGGCTCGTTGAACGTCACGTTTTTCAGGCCTACGATGCGTTCGCCAGGGTCATAGGCAACTATCCGGTCCACCAACAGAAAAGGAAACCGGTGAGGCAGAAGTTTGATGATCTCTTCATGGTTAAAGGGGATATCGGCCATAGAACGCTCCTTTTACTCGTCATCCTCCGCTCTGTCAAGATTGTCTAGACGCGACTCCAAAGCGGCGACCCGCTCAAAGAGCTGGGGAAGGCGTTTGATCAGGGTGCTCACTTTTAAGAATAGGCGGTGGGGCATTGCCGGTGTCCCCGTGACAGCTTCGCCGGGGCCTAATGATTTAACCACGCCGCTTTGGGCACCCACCATGGCATTATCGCCCAAGGTGATGTGTCCTCCCAACCCAACTTGCCCCCCCAGCACCACGTGACTTCCCAAACGGCAAGAACCGCTGATGCCCACCTGAGCCACCAGCAAAGTATCCTCACCGATCACACAGTTGTGGGCGATGTGCACCAGATTATCGGTTTTGACTCCCCGCTGTATCCAGGTTTTGTTATTCGCCGCCCGGTCAACGGTGTTCAGGGCTCCCAATTCCACGTCATCGTCAATCTGGACCACCCCGATCTGCGGTATCTTGAAGTATCTCCGGCCTTCAGGCACAAAACCGAATCCATCGGCACCGATAACTGTGCCGGCATGGATGATACAGCGCCGCCCCACCTGGCAACCCTGATAGATAACCACATTGGGGTGAATCACCGTGTCTTCGCCGATCTTGACCTGGGGCCCGATGTAAACCCCGGGGTGAATCTGGGCGCGGTCGCCTAACTGGGCTCCTTCGCCGATATAAGCCATGGCGCTGACGGTGACATCCTCGCCCAAAACGGCGCTTTCTTCCACCACCGCTTGAGGGTGAACCCCCTTGGGCACATAGGGCTGTGCCGTGGCCTGGGTCAATATCTTGGCAAAGGCAAGCTGGGGGTCTTCCACCCGTATTACGGCCAAACTTTCCGGGACTTTCTGATCCGTCTTGACCAAGACCACCCCGGCCCGGCATTCGGGCAGCATGCGGGCATACCTGGGATCGGATAAAAAACTGATATCCTCCGGCCCCGCATTCTCAATGCCTTTGACATCCGAAACCGTGCGGTCCGCCGGACCATCCAGACGCCCATCAATTAAATCAGCAAGTTCTTTTAGGGTGATCTGCACAAAAAACCCTTTAATAAGGGATAGGCCTTGTCATAGGCGGCGATCACCTGAGCGGTGATGTCGACGCTGGCTGGATAATAGATGGCAGCCTTGGCCTCGGTGATGATCGTATACTTGCCTTTGGCCCCCATCTCTTTGATGACCTTTACCATGTTGCGCAGTATGGGAGCCATGACCTCGCGGCGGGCAGCCAGCATCTCCTGGTTGGCGTCGCGTTGCCTTTCCTGAAAATGCCTTAGCTTCCTTTGAAACTCTTGCTCTTTACTGAAGCGGGCTTCCCGTTTCAGCAGCATGGCCGTATTCTCCAAATCCTGTTGCAATTTTTTGATTTCAGCCTGCTCCTGCTTGAGCTCAGTCTCCAGTTTCTGCGCCTTTAACTTGAGCGCAGCCATCGCCTTTTTCCCCTGCTTGCATTCCTTCATGGCCCGGTCGAGGTCAATAACACCCACCTTGCTTTGAGCCTGGGCAGTCAGCGGACTGGCAAAAATCAAAGCAGCCAGGACAGCGAAAACCAAAATAGAAAAACATCTGCGGATAGTACTTTTCATAAAATGTCTCCGGTATTTTTTTAGAGGCTCTTAGAAGGTGCCTCCGATGGTGAACTCCCAGTTTTGCTCGGACTCGCCCGGTTGGGGATCGAGCACATGGCCGTACTCCAGGCGCAGGGGCCCCACTGGAGAATACCAGCGAAGTCCACAGCCCACGCTCTCACGCAGGTCTGATATATCGTACCCGTCCGCACTGGACCAGGCGTTGCCGGTATCGTAAAAGACCACCCCTACCAAGCCCAACTTCATTAACAAGGGAAAGCGGTATTCGATATTGGCCATGGCCATGCGTTCGCCGCCGATCACGTCCCCTGTGGCCGGATCCTTTGGTCCCACGCTCCAGCGGTCGAAACCGCGCAAAGTGTGAATGCCGCCCAGGAAAAATTTCTCATAGATCGGCAGATTACCGTTGGAATGATCTGTGAGCCATCCCATACGGGCGTGCAGAACCAGCACATGCTCGAACCAGAGCGGTACATACCAGCCCGTGTCGGCGATCACCTTGATAAAGGTGTTGTCTCCTCCCAGGGGGTCGCCGGCGTATTCGGCGCTGAGGCTATTATCCGAACCGCGGGTGGGGTTCCAAATATGGTTGCGTGAATCCCGGCGAATAGTCGCTTTGATGGAGCTGGTGGTATGGGTGCCAACCTGGTCCCTGATGATAAGGGAGGCGCTGTCGGATACGTTGCTTACCTTAGTCTGCTCATATTTGTATTGGGTGGAGAGTCTGAAATAGGGTAAAGGCAGAGGGAAACCAAAACGCAGATTGCCGCCGGTGGAATCCCGGTCATAGCTGGTATATTCCCGCTTCCAATTATAGAGATCAAAGCCTGCGCTGATGGGCATGTCAAAAAGCCAGGGGTCGGTGAAGCTCAGGGTGTAACGGGAGGCCTTGGCGCCGAAGGTCCCTCTGAGTTGGAGTCTGTAACCCATGCCAAAAAGGTTGGATTCGGAGATGCTGCCCATCGCCATGACAAGGTCTTCGGTGGAATAACCGCCCCCCACACTGAACGACCCGGTGCGCTTTTCCTTGACGTTGATCTTCAAGTCCATTTTGTCCGGTGTGCTGCCCCGGGAGGTGGAAATATGCACATCTTCGAAATAGCCCAGGCTGTACAAGCGGGCGTTGCTTCGGCGCAGGGCGGCGCTATTGAACAAGGAACCTTCGGTCACACTGAGTACGCGCCGGATGACGTTGTCCCTGGTGTTGGTATTGCCCGTAATGATAATGCGCTCGAAATAGACTTTCTGGCCCTTATTGATATCGAAAACGATAGATACCGATTTGTCGGCTGTGTTTTCGCGGACCTGGGGGCGCACTTCCACATAGGCGAAGCCCCGGTCCGCATACAAATCGTGAAGGGTGGTCAGGTCATCTCTGACCTGTTTGCGGTTAAACCAGTCATTGACCTTGGTCTTAAGAAGTTTCATCATTTCCGGCTGCGGGAGAAGAAGTTCTCCGGTCACCGACAAGGCCGAGACTTTATAGCGCTCCCCCTCCACCACCGGAAAGGTTATGATCAGGCCACCTTTTCCCCGTGTGATTTGGGGCTCACCGACGCGGGCATTTAAGTAGCCGTGATTATAATAGAAGTCGTTTATTTTTTCCCTGTCTTGCTCGAGCTTGCTGCGGTCTAAGATATTGTCGTCAGTCAACCAGGACAGCCAGCCCTCCTCCTTGGTACTCATGACATCCCGCAGCTCGTCCGCTTCAAAGGATTTATTTCCGCTGAAACGGATCGATTCAATAAAGACCTTATCCCCTTCTTGAATGGTGAACTTCACCCCCTTGTCGCCGGAAGGCAGATCCATAACCTCGCTTGCCACTTTGACATCGTAATAGCCCTTGTCGTGGTAAAGCTTGACGATTTTCGTCTCTGCTTCCTTGATGACCGAAGGCTGGAAAACCCCGAATGTCTTAAGGCCGGTTTGGTCGCGCAGGTCCTTACTCTCAAAGGCTTTGTTGCCCACAAACTGGATCTCCCGTACGGTGGGCTTCTCCTTGACCAGGAAAGTGATGATTTTCCCCTGGGGGCTGTCAGCGGTCTGAACCCTCACATCATCGAAATAACCCATCTTCCATACCGCCCGCAGGTCTTCATCCAGGCGGATCGAGCTGAAGGGGCCTCCGGCTTTGGTGGCCAGCACCGCCTTTATGGCTTCGGCCTCGATACGGCGGTTGCCCTTTACCTGTATGTCGGCAACCTGCTCCCTGCCCGACACCCGGGAAGCCACCTCGCTGGCCAACTTGTCCGCCAAGGGGGGCAAAGAAGTCAGCCCCGCCCCCTCCACAAAGATTGATTGGGGGCGGCTCATGCCCAGGGCGTCCAGCACCTTCAGGTCCAAAGAAACCCTGGAGCCGATGACGGTCAAAGAGCCATAGACCGCGTAATCAGCCTTCAACTGGTTGGCCAAACTACGGGCCAAAGAGAGGTCCAGGGGTTTGCCCGTTTCTTTCAAGGCCTGGTTGACCTGGGTGGGGTCCAAGACCTTGAGACCTTCCCGCTCCAAACGGGTTTTGAGCATTTCTTGCAGTTCCAGGCGCAGGTTCGTGAGTGGTTCGCGGCTGAATACGTCAAAGGGGAATACAGCCACCTGCACGGGGCCGGCTGCCCCTACTGCGGCCGGCGTTAGGAAGAACAGAGCCATTACCAAAAGCATCAGTTTTTTGCTCATGCCGCCCCCGATCCCCAAATATTAATAGTCATTTGACGTTGTTCACAATATCTGGGCCCTCCCCCCGGCCAGCCCCATACGTCGGCCCATGGCCCGGGCCAAACTCTGATTGTGCGTGGCCACCAAGGTGGTCAGCCCCCTCTGCTCATTCAGGCGTACCAGCAATTCGTGTACACGTTCACCCGTGCGTTCGTCCAGGTTGCCGGTGGGTTCATCCGCCAACAAAAGCGAAGGGTTCATCACCAAGGCCCTGGCCACAGCCACCCTTTGTTGCTCTCCGCCCGAGAGCTCGCCCACGCGATGTTTCACCCGCTGGCTCAGGCCAACCTCCTCCAACAAGTCGCTCGCCTGCTTTCTGGCCTGGGCCATCTCCACCCGGGCAATAAGGGCCGGCATCATCACATTCTCCAAGGCGGTGAACTCTGCCAGCAAATGGTGGAACTGGAACACAAACCCGATGTGTTGGTTGCGAAAGGCAGCCAAACTGGGCTCGTCCAGGGAAAAAAGATTCTGCCCACCCACCCAGACCTCCCCTGCCGAGGGATGGTCCAAGGTGCCCAGGATGTGGAGCAGGGTAGACTTGCCCACTCCCGAAGCCCCCATGATGGCTACAGATTCTCCCCGATTTATTTCCAGGTCCAGTCCCTTAAGCACCTCCACCTTTTGTGCAGGTCCGGCGAAAGACTTGTACAGTTGCTTTATATGAATGTATGGCGTCGATTCTGTCAAGACTTCTGAGCCTCTGGAGAAAAATCCTTTTTCCGGCCTAAACCTGATTGCGAGCTTTTTCTCCTTGTAAACAGGCCCCGGCGACCCCTGCTTTTTTCATGTGGCCGCCCAGACGTTCAAATTTATTGGTAGCGCAGTGCCTCCACCGGGTCTTGTCCTCCGGCCACCCGCGCCGGATAAAGGGTCGCCAATAGGCTGATCGCCACGGCACAGACGCAGATTATACATACCACCATGAAGTCCACCTGCACCGGAAGGGTGCTCATAGGATAGACTTCCTGGCTCAGCTCAATGATTTTGTAGCGGCTTAGCAGCCAACACAAAAACAACCCCCCGGCCGCACCCAAAACCGTACCACAGGTGCCGATGATCAGGCCTTCCACCATAAACACCT
>JASFOZ010000191.1:0-7577 GCA_050116255.1 Desulfarculaceae bacterium | reverse complement strand
TGTCGTTGAAGGAGAAGTTATAGAACACGTTGTGTCCGTTGTAGTCGAGTACGCGCAGATCGTCTTCCTGCTTAACGTCATTTAATATGACTTCGTACTGGTTGCCATAGCGTTTACGGACCAGCTCCAGATCCAGCTCCTGGGCGATAAACTTCATAATCCCCTTGCGCGCCAGCTTTTCCACGAACTTGGGATCATCAAAAGAAGTGTAACTGGTGAGGACCAGTATGGGACCGGTTCCGGTGAAAATTATCCCGGCCTTCATGGCACCCCTCCTTGGGCAGGATGGCAGATAACGCCTACTTCCTACTTTCAGGATGAGGTTGCCGGGCCGGGACTGTCAATGAGGAGTTTTCTCTGCCGGGCTTTGCAGCAGCGGCCTATTCGTGCAAAATGGGTGGGCCCATCTCCCGGAAAGAGAAGTTGTAAAAGATATTGTGTCCGTTGTAGTCCAGGACCCTCAGATCGTCGTGATCCTTTAAGTCTTTGAATATATTGTCAAATTGCCTACCGTATCTGGACTGGACCAGCTCGGTGTCCAGCTCGTAGGCCATGAATTTTAAAATCCCCTTGCGCGCCAGCTTTTCAATGAAATCAGGGTCATCAAAGGAGGTATAGCTGGTGAGTACCAGTATGGGACCGGTTCCGGTGAATACAATGCCAGCCTTCATAAGACGTCTCCTTCCAGCGCCACATCCGGGCCGGACAGGACTATTTGGTTAACTCGCGCAGTTTGTCAAAGTTGAATTTTTCAGCGAATTCCTTGGCCACGTCCTGGGCGTCGTCCAGGCCGCGGGCATCGACCTTGAAGAGCACCTTGCCGTCCACCAGCGCTTGCAGTTCCGCCCGTTTCTTGCCGGTGCTTTTCACCACTGCCTTGTGACCTTTCACCTTGGTCAACTTGCCGCCGGAGCTTTGCATGACCATGGGGTTGGACAGGGCCATGGCCATGGTCTGCATCAAGGGCGAATCGGTCAAGACCTCGATCTCAACTATGCCGCGCCCCTTGGTCTGCTTGTAGACCCGGGATACGTTGATTCCCCCTCCCAACATAGCCCGTCCCGCGGTCTGGGACTTGGGTTCTTCCGCCTTCCAGCCATCAGGCGCAGGGGGGAAGATTTCTCCCAAGGCCTCACCCTTTTTCTGACGCATCTGAGCCAGGGCGAACTCCAGCTCGTTTATGGCCTCACTGACCTTGCCCTTTTCGTATAATTCCAAGCCCTGCTTGATCTGATCACTTATATCATCGGCTGCGGCAACGCCGGCCGAAATGCTAAAAGCCAAGCACAAAGCCAGGCCCAAAACGAGCGCCTGGTGTTTCATTTAGTTCCTCCCATCAGTAAGCATATATCCAGATTTATATCCCATGAGGGCCAAGCCCTCTGTGGCGGCGAAGAGGGGCAATTCACCGTCAGACAGCCGTTTGAATTAGCGATTGGGGCTGAAACCTGCTTCCAACTTGTTAGGATGGCGGCAGTAGGGGCAGTAGGCCACTCCCAATAGGCTGGACCGGAAAGTCTTTTTACATTTTTCGCAGGTAATCTCGCGTTGCCGGGGAAGCTTTATATTTTGGCTCATAAAAGATCCTGCCGCTTGCTTGAGAAATCGGCCCAGTGTGTAGGCCATTGTCTGATTTGTGAGTATAGTTAGACGAGGCCTTGGTGTCAACGAAGTCCCGATGTAGTGATTACCTTAAAAGGCCAAGCACTTGTACGGCCCCTGAATCAGATAACTTTTTTAAATAAAAGCCCCGGCAAAAATGACTCCAGCATTGGTAAAGCATACATATCAATTCGTTGTGGAGGCCATATTTCAGGCCTGTGACGATTTGATTGCTGCGGAGACGGCCTTGGCCTGTGCGCCCGAATGCAGCGCCTGCTGCACGGGTAGGGTGCTCTTAACCACCCTGGAGGGCGCATACCTGGCCCAGGGGCTTATAAAAAGCGGCCGTGAAGACTTGATAAAGCAGGCTACTCGCATCACTGGAGCCAACGGCCCTCAGGTTTCAGCCACCTTCAATGCCTGGGCCCGGTCATGTTTAGAGGGCAAAGAGCCCGCCCCGGAGCCTGGCCAGGATCAGGGGCAGGGGGTTTGCCCCCTGCTTGAGGACGGCCTTTGCAGCGCCTATGATTACCGGCCCTTGGCCTGCCGCACCATGATGTCCCTGGAGACCTGCCGTCCTGGGGGGGCGGCCTTGCAAAGACCTTGGTGGGTGACTATAAGCACCGCCTTGTTTCAGGTGGTGGAGCAGGCCAGCCTGGGGGGATGGTTCGGCCCCATGTGCCGGGTCTTGGCAAAGGTGACCGACCCGGAAGGGGCCTCTACTCAAAGGCTGCTTCCTTGTAAGCTCCTTCCCGGGCTGCCGGCTCCGGCACAGCACCAAAAACGCCTGCAAAAGGCCATGGACCAATTATTCAAGCACCAGGTACGCGGCCGTCCCCTGGGGCAATGGCTGCAAGATATCCGGCTTCAAAACCAGGGCTCAGGCTGAATTGTTACCCAGGCGTTTTTATTTCAGCCCTTGGGTGGGCTTTGCCTGGCCGCCGGGCGATGGTAGGATTTATTTATTATGGAAACATCAAGTTCAATCGACATGCATGAACAAGGCCTGGTGCGTGCGCTAAAGGGCGGCATGGCCCAGGTGGAGACGGTGCAGAGCGAGGCCTGCCACCAATGTAATGCCCAGGCGGCCTGTCACGGCATGGGCGGCGCCCGCCAAAGGCTGGTCTGGGCCCTGAATCAAGCCCAGGCCCAGGAAGGGGACCGTGTGCTCTTGGCCCTTCCCCGCAAAGGGGTGTTGGGGGCCGGGTTCTTGGTCTATATCCTGCCCATTTTGATTCTCATACTGGGGGCCGCCTTGGGCCAGAGGCTGGGTCCGGCCTGGGGTTGGGACCCAACCAATGCCGCCGTGTTGCTGGGCATGGGGGGGCTGGTGGTCTCCTGGTTTTTCCTGCGCTGGCTTTCAAAGAGGCTGGCCGGGCGCAAGGAGTTCACCGTGCGCCTGGTCAAGGTGTTCAAATCTCCAGAACAGGCTGGCAGCGATTCAGAGGCTGACTGCAATTGAAGGTTGGGCGCGTCCTTTTTGAAAGGGACGTCTGGCTTTCCGCGTAATACTTTCCTAAGGTTGCACCGGGGGCAGGACGCCGCCGGTGCAACAATCTCAATTTAGCCGTTCAGGAAGTAAAGCCCTTGGTCTGGAAGCGCTGGCCCATGCGGGTCAGAATCAGACCCTCGGCCTGGCGCTGGCTGCGTAAAAAGGCCATGGCCCGGCTGGGGCGCATCACAAAGCAGGCCGTGGACAAGGCGTCGGCCACTGCCGCTGAAGGGGCCCTTACGCTGGCGCTGGTATCGCTGCGCGGAGAGCGCCCGGTGGCCGGGTTGACGATGTGGTGGAACAGGCGCTCCTGGTCAAAGTAGACCTCGTAATTGCCGCTGGTGGCCAGGGCCCCGGAGGTCATCTTTACCACCAGTTTGGCCTTGTTGGGCGCCTGGGGTTCAGCCACCGCCACCCGCCAGGGGCGGCCCGCGCCCCTGTCGCCGATTACGGCCACATCGCCGCCGGCGTTAATCAGGGCGTGCCTGGCTCCTGCCTGGATCAGGGCCTTTATGCCCTGGTCAACGATGTATCCCTTGGCCACTCCATCCAGGGTCACCGCCGCTCCCGGCTTGGTGAGCCTCAGGCCCTGGGCGCTGATCTCAAGCCCGTCCAACGCCTGCAAGGCCGCCTGGATCTCTTTGGCAGAAGGCGCCTTATGGGAGGCGGTGAAGCTCTTCTTAAAGGCATCCACCAAGGGGGCCGCGGTTATGTCAAAGGCGCCGCCGCTTTGCAGATGCACAGACCTGGTGAGGGCCAATACCTGATGCAGCTGCGGAGGCACATCAGCCAACCGCCCCTCCTGATTGAGCTGAAAAACCGGGCCGCCTGCGTGGTGGCGGTCGAACATGGGTGCCAGAGAAGACATGGCGGAAAAGCCCTTATACAGGGCGTCTTGAGCCCTTTGGGCCGAAGAATCCACCACCGTGACAGCCACCAAAGTGCCCATCAGCATCCGGGTCTGCTGGGCCGCCTTGAGTTTGGGGCCCAAGGAGGCGAGCCCGAAGGCGGGCGACAACAGGGGCAGGCTTCCGGCCACTCCCGCACAACCGGCCAGCTTGAGAAAGGCCCGGCGGTCAAAGGATTTTGGCTGGTGCATCTTGAATACTCTCCCTCAGTTTAGAGCAGCGCAAGAGGCGCAGGCCTCGGCACTGGCGTTTGTCTTATGCCGGTAGCAGATCAAGCCGCATTGCAGGCAACGCTGGGCCTCCTTGAGGGCCTCTTCTTGGGCCAGGCCCAGCTCCACCTCATTGAAACTTAGGGCGCGTTCGGCCACGCTCAGCTCGGGCATCTTGGCCCGGGAACCTCCAGGGGCGGCCTGGGGAATCTGGTCCCGGGTGAGGACCTGGCTGCGGTCTTGCACCCAGTTGTCCGGGGCATTCATATCCTCACCGCTCAGGTAATAATGAATGGCTCTGGCCGCGCGGCGGCCGGTGCCGATGGCCTCCACCACCGTGGCCGCTCCCAAGACCACATCCCCGGCTGAAAACACGCCGGGCAGATTGGTATTCATGACCTGATCGTCGGTCTGGATGGTGGACCAGCGGGTGAGCTCGATTTGATTGGCCTGGCTGTCTTTTTCCAAAAAGGCCAGGTCAGGAAACTGGCCGATGGCGGCGATGACGTTGTCGCACTCGATAACCTCTTCCGAGCCCTCTATTGGAACCGGCCGTCGGCGGCCCGAGGCGTCGGGTTCGCCCAACTCCATTTTGATGAACTCCAGGGCTCCCAGTTTGCCGTTTTCGCCGATCAGGCGGGTGGGCGCGGCCAGGAAGTGGAACTTCACCCCTTCGTGCTCAGCCTCTTCCACTTCGATGTCATTGGCGGGCATCTCGGCCCGGGAGCGGCGGTAAAGCACGGTGACCTCTTTGGCCCCCAAGCGCCAGCAGGTGCGGGCGCAGTCCATGGCGGTGTTGCCGCCGCCGATAATCACCACCCGGTCGCCCACCGGCGTTTCCTTGAGGTTGCCCCGGTCGATGAGCATGTTGCTGCCGGGAAGAACCCCTGTCAGGTCTTCGCCCTCGACCCGCATATCCCGCGAGGCCCAGCAGCCCACCCCCAGGAAGAAGGCCTCAAAGCCCTGCTCTTGTAGATCGGCCAGGCTGAAATCCCGGCCCATGGCCATATTGGTCTTTGCCTCCACCCCCAAATCCAGGATGCCCTGAATCTCCCAATCCAAAATCTTTTTGGGCAGGCGGTACTCGGGGATGCCGTAGCGGGTCATGCCGCCCAGATAGGGCTGACCTTCATAGATAGTAGGCGAGTAACCCAGGCGCGCCAGATAATAGGCGCAGGTCAGCCCGGCGGGTCCGCCTCCCACCACTGCCACCTTGCCCCCGTTCTTGGGCAGGCAAAAGGGCTGAATGTATTTGCCCGAGTGCATCTCATAGTCAGCGGCAAAGCGTTTGAGGTGGTTTATGTTGATGGGCTCCTCATCCAGGCCCCGGCGGCAGGCGTCTTCGCAAGGATGGGGACACACCCGGCCGCAGACCAGGGGCAGGGGGTTGTGTTCTTTGATCACCATGACCGCGTCCTCAAAGCGGCCCTCAGCCACGGCCCTGATGTAGGAAGGGATGTCGATCTGGGCGGGGCAGGTGCTCTGGCAGGGGGCCAGGCACTGGTTGAAGCTGTTAAAGCCCAATAGGCGGCGGGTCACCGAGGTCAGGCGGATGATGCTCTTGGGACAGGTCCGCTCACAGGTGCCGCAGCCGGTGCAGAGCAGGGGGTCCACGTGGGGGAGATGGTCCTCGCCCATGGTGATGGCGCCAAAGGGACAGACCCTGGCGCAGGTGCCCAGCCCCAGGCAGCCGATGGGGCATTGCTTGGAGCCACCCGCCAAGAGGGCCGCGGCCCGGCAGTCATCGAGGCCGTCATAAGAGTAACGCAGGTCTGCCTTGTCAAATCCGTAGGTGCAGTCCACCTGGGCGATATCCGGCTCGCGGTAGGTGACCTCAACCCCTAAAATGGCGGCCACGTTTTCGCCCACTTCCGGCCCTCCGCCCACGCATATATTGGCCTCGGCCTGCCCGGCCACAATGGCCATGGCTGCCTGGGCGCAGCCGGCATAACCGCAGCCACCGCAGTTTGCTCCGGGAAGGGCCTCTTCCACCGCCTCCACCAGGGGATCCACCTCCACCGCGAATATACGCGCTGCCATGCCCAGACCAGCAGCAGCCACAAACCCCAGTCCTCCAATGGCGAGGGCTTCCACAAGCATTTTATATCTCCGTTGGGCCTGGTTTAAGCAGGCCTTCGATAATTCAGTTCAATCCGCCCTGCCTTTATAAAGGCGGGCGCAAGTGTCTAGTGGCCCCCGACCAGCCCGGCGAATCCGCCAAAGGCCAGGGCCAGGAAGCCGGCGGTCACCAGGCCAATGGCCGTGCCCTCAAAAACCTTGGGGATATTGGCCAGGGCATAGCGTTCGCGAATGCCGGCGAAGAGGATCAAAGCCAGTGAATATCCCAAGGCCGAGGCAAAGGAGAAGATGATGGTGTCCAGAAAATCGTACTCATCGTTTATGTTTATGATGGCCACACCCAAAACGGCGCAGTTGGTGGTGATCAGAGGAAGGAAGATGCCCAGGGCCCGATACAAGGCGGGCAGGGTTTTCTGCATAACGATCTCGACCAGCTGCACCAGGGCCGCGATCACCAGGATGAAGGCGATGGTTTGCAGATATTCAATCTGGAGCGGCACCAACAGGTAGTATTGCACCAGCCAGGTGATGGTGCCGGCCACGGTCATAACGAATATCACGGCCATGGACATGCCGGTGGCGGTGTCCATGCGCTTGCTCACGCCGATGAACGGGCAATGGCCCAAAAACTTGGTCAAAAGGATATTGTTGACCAGTATGGCCCCGATTATGAAAAGCAGGTAATCGCCGAAACTCATGCCTGGCTCCTTCTCTTACGCGCCTCCAGGCGGGCGCTGATGAAATTGATCAAGGCCAGCATGCATCCCAGGCCCACAAACGCCCCCGGGGCGCGCACCATCATGGTGAAGGGCTCGTAGGCCTCGCCGAACACCCCCATGCCGAACCAGGTGCCGTTGCCCAGGATCTCGCGCACCGAACCCAGGACCGTGAGACTCATGGTGAAGCCCAGGCCCACGCCCAAGCCGTCGGCGATGCTGGCGAACGGCCCGTTTTTGCTGGCAAAGGCCTCGGCCCGCCCCAGGATGATGCAGTTGACCACGATCAAGGGAATGAAGATGCCCAGGGCCTGGTAAAGCTTGAAGGCAAAGGCCTCGGCCATCATCTCCACGATCACCACAAATGAGGCGATGATCACGATGAAGGCGGCGATACGCACCTTCTTGGGGATCAATTTGCGCAGCAGCGAGATCAGCAGGTTGGAACAGACCAAAACAAAGGTGGTGGCCAGTCCCATTCCCATGCCGTTTTCCGCCGAGGTGGTGACCGCCAGGGTGGGGCACAGGCCCAACACCAGGCGGAAGGGAGGTACTATCTCCCACAGTCCCT
>JASFOZ010000190.1:0-7662 GCA_050116255.1 Desulfarculaceae bacterium | reverse complement strand
TATGACCTCAGCCATGGGTTGATCACCTACCGGCTCAAGTAGCCTCTGGCAGGCAAGGCCCAGCCAGCCATATCCCCATTCCATACACAAGCCAGACAGGCGGTGCCAGCCTGTCTGGCAGGGAATGGCCTCAACTGGTTAAAGGATCAATGACCCGGCGCCGGACCTCCTGACGCACGGCGGCGGGGTCTGTTTTATCCATGATGTTTTGCAGCTTCTCCAGGGCATCAAGCGCCCTCTCCTGCCCCAGCCTGCGCACATCTTTCACTATTTCCCAATCTGGGTTTTCCATGAATTGGAGCACCGCCGCATCTATCTCCGGAAAAAGGCGGCGAGGGAACCCGGCGAGCCAGGCAGGATAAAATCCCAAAGGGCCCATGGCCCGCTTCTCAATAATATGTTGCAAACGGCCCTGGTCGCCGGTGTCGGCGAGAAGGTCTTTGACTCCCCGCACCAAGTGCTCCAACTCAGTACCAGGATGTTCGGCCAGGGCCTTGGCCAACAAATCCCGGGCCAAAGGCCCTTGGCCGGCCTCACCCAGCTCGTGCCAGAGAACAGCCTGCAATTCCCCTTCAAAAACCGGCGCCAGCCGCCCCCAGCCGGGCTTCTTCAGCAAGAATTCCGGCTTTTGGCCATAGCCCCTGATTCCAAAATGAACAAACCGGGCAACGCTCTGGCGGGGATCGCTTAGTTTATCCCAAAGCAGATAGGAAAAAGGCGCCCTTCTCAAAAAAATGCTATTCTCTTGCCGCAGCCCCGGCATGAGCAGGATGTCGGGTGACAATTCCTCTCCGATGTCATAGATGGTCAGGCCGTTAGCCTGATTTTTGGACATCAATTTTCCCAGGAAAAACGCTGGGGTCTGGCCTCCGGCCCAGCCGGCCCCATACACCAAACCCAAGGGCTCTAAAACCAGGTTGATGTTCTCTGTGTCAAAGGGATCAAACACCCCTGCGGGCAGGCAAATATCCTCCAGCTCCTGGCCCTGGCAATCCTGCCACCGGTCCTCCCGCTGGCTCACCCAATCCAGAACCCGGGCCGGCTCCTCCTCGCACCAAGGCTCAAGGCCTTGCTCCCATTTGTATTGATTCCTAAGGCGCAAAAGAAGACCGCATATCGAGAAATGGCCTGCCACCAGGGCATCGGAACGCAGGCAGTTGCGGCGGACTTGTTTTGCCAACCCGGCGATCAACTCCCCCCCTTGGTCGTCAATCACGGTTCCTGGCTGAAATCCACAATCATCTCTGGATCTTGATGACATTTCATTACTCTAAGGTATCGTAACATGGGCGCCCGGTGGGCCTCGGCCTCCTGGGGACTCAACTCCCGGCGGGGCTTGGCCGGCACCCCCATGGCCATGGTATAGGGGGGAATCTCTGAGCCCGGCGCCACCACCGAGCCGGCGGCGACCACAGCCCACTCACCCACCTTGGCCTGATCCAAGACCACCGCACCCATGCCGATAAGGCTATTGTCTCCTATGGTACAGGAATGCAAAACCACGCGGTGACCCACCACCACCTCTTTTCCCACCTCAGTGCCCTGGCCTTTATGGGACACATGTATAATGGTCCCATCCTGGAGACTGGTACGCGCCCCCACCCGGATCCAGTTTATGTCTGCCCGCAGAACCGCTCCGTACCACACACTGGCTTCCGGCCCCAGCTCCACATCTCCCAAGACAACCGCCCCCGGGGCCACAAAGGCGCTGGGGTCTATACGGGGGGTCTTGCCGTTGACCTTTCCCACCATCAGCGTTCCACCTTCCCATGTCTGTGCTTAAGCCGAATAATTACCTTTAACATGCAATTTAACAGCTTACCGGGCAGGCTACAACCAGCACCAACGCCACCGCCCTTGACATCGCCCCCACCCTGGCCTACTTATGGATTAGGAAATTTTTTTAAGGCCTAAACCGGGAGTGTGTCATATTTTGCGTGGAGATGGCTGTTTTCGCCCTTGTCAAGGCCGCATACGCGCCCAAAGGGTTTTCGCCTTGACCAGGGCTAAAACCAGCCCATACTCAAATCCCGTGATTCTTCCAAAGAAAATATTTCCCATAGCTTGTAAAATCAGATGATGAAGGACCGCCCAGCGTGAAAATGGCACCCAGCGGGCAACATTTTCTTTGGAAGAACCATTTGGATAGAAAAGTGTAACGCGGAAAACCAGACACCCCCCAAACCGGGAGATGGACCTAGATGGCGGCTAAAAGGCGCACTTCTTTGTATGTGATATTGGCACTGGTTCTGTTGCTGGGAGCGGTAATCTTTTTTTTCTGGCCCCACTTCATGGGACCTCCTCCCCGTATCGCCCTTAAAAAAACCCCCACCCACTTGGGGATGGAGACAACCGTCTCCTTCCAGGTAATGAATATGGGAATGGGCTTGGCCCATGTCTCGGCGGTCTTGAAGCAAGGCCAGAAACAAACCACCCTTTTGGATGAAACCGTCACAGAAAAGCTTCAGCCCGGGCAAGAAAAAAAGGTTGATCTAAAGGTGGAGCCCAAAAAGCTGGGCCTGAGCCAAGGCCCTGCCTCACTTTTTATCACCGCCCGCGACCACTCCTTGGGTAATTGGTTTAAAGGCAAATTCGCCCAACTGGAACTCAAGCTCGTAGTTGATACCATCCCCCCCCGCCTCACTTCTTTGAGCAGAACCATCCACCTGGGTCGGGGAGGCTCGGGAGTGGCCGTGTACCGCATGAGCAAGGACGCAGTTGCTCATGGGGTGCAGGTGGGCCGCCGCAACTTCAGGGGCGCCAGCCCTTGGCCTGACAAACCCCAGGTGGGGCTGTGTTATTTCGCCTTCAGCCAAGATGAGGAAAAAACCGCCTCCATGCAGGCCTGGGTGGAAGATGCCGCCGGAAACCGGTCGCAATCCAACCTAAATATAAGGCTGCGCTGGGTGAAATTCCGAAAGGACAATATCACCCTTAGCGACAAGACTTTGCTAGCCTTGGCCCAGCGATTCTCAGAGCAGGCCCCCAAGGACCGCAACGAACCCCTGCAGGTGTTTCTTTGGGAAAATGAGGATCTTCGCAAAGAAAACCACACCAAAATCAAAGAGATAGTCAACCATTCCACTCCACAGCAGCTTTGGCAGGGAGTCTTTTCCCGGCCCCGGGGCAAGCCCATGGCCGGATTTGGCGACCGCCGAACCTATTTTTACCAGAACAAGGAGGTAAGCCGGGCCGTGCACCTGGGAGTGGACCTGGCCGATGTGGCCCACAGCCCCATCAGGGCGGTTGGGCGGGGAAAGGTGCTCTGGGCCGGGGCCCTGGGTATTTACGGTAACTGCGTGATACTGGATCACGGACAGGGCGTGGTCTCTTTGTACGGGCATCTGTCCCGCCTGGATGTGCAAAAAGGCCAGGAGGTCAAGCAAGAGCAGCAATTGGGCCTCTCCGGAGCCACCGGCCTGGCCCTGGGCGACCATCTGCATTTTTCCGTGCTGGTGGGCGGTGTTTTCGTAAAACCGACGGAATGGTGGGACCCCCACTGGATACAGGATAATATTGAACTTCGTTTCCAGGAAGCCGGAATGAAGGCGCCACGCCAACCCTAAAGGTCCGGATTAAGGCCAATCCTGCCTCAGGCCAAGCAAATTTGATTCTGCTATCAGATGACCGCCTACTTTCGCTGACACTAGGGGGTGTGTTACTATTTCGTTCATAGTAATGAGTCCTTACGGTATCTGCCGGAGGGTAAATTTGCACCGGGCCATAGCCCTAAGCCTGCTCACCTTTTTAAGCGGCTGCGCTGCCAGCATCCCGCCGCCTCGGGGAACGGTTCTTTCCTTTCCCTCTGGAGAGGTCCTGCCCCCGCCTCAATTCCAAACCCGCTTATCAAGCAGCCAGGTGATCTTGGTCGGCGAGACCCACAATCACCAGGATCATCATTCGTTGCAACTGGAAATACTGAAGCAAATTCAGGCTCCCCCTGGCAAACTGGTGGTGGGGATCGAATGGCTGGATCACACCAACCAGCCTTTGTGCGATGAGTTGAGCCAAGGCCTTTTGGAGGTGAACCGGTTCGCCGAGTTGGTCAATTGGAAACAAAAATGGGGATTCCCCCTGGAAATGTACGCCCCCATATTTGAGGAAATAAAAAACCGGCGGCTAAAGCTGGTGGCCTTAAACGCCCCCGCCGCTGTAATCCGCAAAATCGCCCGCCAAGGAATAGATGCCCTTACCGCCCAGGAGCGGGCGCAATTGGCCCCAGCCATGGCTGTGGATGATCCCGCCTACCAACAGCGCCTGGCCTCGCAATACCAAGCCCACGGGTTCAAGGACCCATCAAAAGAGCGGTCCTTCTTTTTAGCCCAAGTCGCCCGGGATGAAACCATGGCTTATTATCTGGCCAAGGCCCTGAGCCCCTGGCCTGATTCAGGTAAAAAGGCCGTAGTCTTCACCGGCAGCGGCCACCTGGCCCATGGGCTGGGATTGCCGCCCCGGGTGGCCCGCCGCCTGCCTGGAGTAAAAATGCTCAGCATTATCCCCGTTCCTCCCCAGGCGGCAAGGCTCATGACCGAGATGGAGCCGGAAACTAAGCCTGCTGACCTGGTGATAGTCTCCAAGCCTGCGCCGCCTAGGCCGCCGCGCCTGGGTGTGTTTCTAAAACCAACCCCAGAAGGGTTAAAGGTATTGCGGGTGATGCCGGGCACCCCTGCGGCCAAGGCCGGTATCCGCCCCAATGATTTTTTATTAAGAATTAATGGGAAAACACTCAAGAAAGTTAAGGATATACACGATTCAATAAATAAAGAACCATTTGAACCACATGACTATGTAATAAAGCGGGGAGAGGAGGAGTTGCGGCTGAGGATAGCCCTTCCCCGGGCATCTCAGTAACAACGCAACCGCTTCCGCAGGAGTTGTAGATGGATTTCGCAACCTTGATAGGCATTTTCGCAGGCATGTCCTTGATTTTGGGGGCAATAATCAGCCGTGGCGACCTGGTCATGTTCATCAACATACCCAGCATAATGATTGTGTTGGGAGGCACCTCGGCCGCCACCCTGATCACCTTCCCTTTTTCTGATTTGATCCATGCCTTCCAGGCTGCCAAGCATGTATTCAGCCAGAAAAAGGTCAATCCCAACGAGGTGGTGCGCATGATCATAACTGTGGCCAACCTCTCCCGGCGCCAGGGTCTGGTGGCCCTTTCCCGGGTGCGGACTGACAATGCCGTACTGAAAAAAGCCTTAATGCTTATCGCGGATGGCGCCCCCGAAGAACTTATCCGCCAGACCGTGCGCATAGAGATAGATGCCATGCGCCAACGCCACTCCGTGGCTCAGGACGTCTTCCGCAAGATGGGCGCGTTCGCTCCCGCCTTTGGAATGTTGGGTACCCTCATCGGCTTGGTGCAAATGCTGGGCACCCTTGACGATCCCAAAACCATTGGCCCGGCCATGGCCGTGGCCTTGATTACGACCTTTTACGGATCTCTGCTGGCCTCTTTGTTTTTCCTGCCCGTGGCCGGAAAACTGAAAAGCCGGACCTCACTAGAGGTGATAAACCTGGAGATAATCTTCGAAGGAGCACTCAGCATCCTGCAAAACAACAATCCCATGCTCATCTACGAAAAGCTCAGCTCTTTTATTCCTCCCAAAATCAGAGAGGAATACCAGCACCAGGTGCCGGAGAAAAAATAGATGGCTCAGGATAAAACAGCTCAGGATGAATTAGTTGCCTCTGCCGAGGAGGCCGAAGCCAAGGCCTGGTTGATCACCTACGCCGATATGGTGACTTTGTTGCTCACTTTCTTTGTGATGCTACTAGCCATCAGCACCTTGGATCAGGAACGTTTTGAAAACGTGATCAACTCCATCCAATTCACCTTGGGCGCCAGTGTGGCCCCCGGGGGCCGGATGGGACGGATCGACGTACATGACGTGCAATCGCGAAGCCTCTCCCGGCCCACGGGCACGGAAGATGAACCCTTGCTCAAAGATCTCCGCCAAATGGTCAACAAAAAGAACTTGGACGACGTCGTGGAGGTGGTCGCCCAAGACGGAAAAGTGATCATGCGGGTGAAAGGCCAGATACTGTTTCCCTCCTCCTCGTCCCAATTTAAGGGCGAGGCGCGAGCGGTGCTCAACCAGGTTGCCAAAATAGTTAAAGCCCATCCCGAGTACCGCCTGGACGTCGGTGGTCATACCGACCCCAGGCCCATAAAAACTGCCAAGTTCGATAGCAATTGGGAACTGAGTGCTCTGAGGGCCACGGCTGTGCTGCGCTATCTGATCGGTCAAGGTGTCAATTCCCGGCGCTTAACCGCCACCGGCTACGCTGACACCGATCCTCTGGCCCCCAATACCAGTGAAGCCAACATGGCCAAGAACAGGAGGGTCGAATTTGTTTTGGAAAAAAAAGAAAGGTAAAGACGCCGCAGACCCTTTCCATCTCGGCTTTGATCTGGACCGCCGAAACTTCTTTCGAGTGGAGCCGGCCCCGGGTCAGCCGGTACGGTTTCAGGTCGATGAAAACACCTATGCTGTCACCAATCTCAGCGCTGGGGGCATGGCCCTGAGAGGCGCATCTCTTTCCGTAGGCCAGACGCTGGCCGGCAAACTGCATCTACCTGATATTGCATATTTAATTCAGATAAAGGCCACTGTAGTGGAAACCTCGCACGATAATGAATTTGCGGCGCTGCAGATTACAAACATTCCAGATGAGGATCGGGAACTGATTCATCAGTATGTACTGCAGCGGCAACTGCAGGAGCTGAACCGGAAAAGGGCTGAACAGGAGGCTGCTGACAAATTAAGATCAGCCAAACACAAACAGAGCTAGAATCCCATCTTGACGTTGCTATCTGTCCGGGGTTTTTCGTAAAATCATTCTGTACTGGATTCCTGCCGGCTTGGAAGCCCAATCTGGCTATAGGGGAGCAATCCAACTTGAAAATGCACCTTCGCCTGCGGTCAACGGTTCATTTGTGAGAGAGGAAGTTGCAGTCATGGAAGTCAATGTTACGACCCAAGAGGAAAGGATATCCATCGCCGTAGCCGGAAGCATCGATGAACGAGGAGCCGAAGAACTCAAGCGGCGGTTTCTGGAGATTGATGTCTCCAAGGCCAAGGAGGTGGTTTTTAATTTCAAAGACGTGACTTTTGTGGGGAGCGCCGGCATCGGCAAGCTCCTCCTTTTTTACAAGAATCTTGCTGCGCACGGCGGGCGGATCTCCATCGAAAACATGAACCGGGATATCTTTACCATGTTCAAGGTGGTGAAACTGGACAAGATATTCAATATCTCCGCAGCAAACTAAATTAATTTCCGCCTAGGCGCATGAGCAGGGGCGCCCGGTGGCCCCATCCCCATCAAATACCTTCAGCCAGATCCGGCCTTAAATTGAAGAATAATCTGCTGGGCCTGGTATCCAATGAAACCGCCGGGCGTCATGGTGCCGCCACCTGGCTAAAATCAAATTAACCGGTTACGGATCTAGTTACATGGCTATGCGCGTGGAAACAGACCACAGACCAAATAGCGGCTCACAGGGTGAAGACCCGGCCGCCACCATACTGGTGGTGGATGACGAACGGGTCAACCGCGAGTTGCTGCGCCTGCACCTGGATAAGCTCGGCTACCAAGTTCTCACCGCTGCTGAGGGCAACCAGGCCCTGGAGGTGCTTGCAGCCAGACCCGATG
>JASFOZ010000189.1:0-7669 GCA_050116255.1 Desulfarculaceae bacterium | reverse complement strand
ATAGGGGATCTGCAGATAACCTGCGGCCTTTACGTTGCCGGCCAGATAGGCGAGCACCAGGTAGGTGGCGGCGGCTATCAACACCGGCCCGGCGGCCAGCCCGTCCAGGCCGTCGGTGAGGTTGACCGCGTTGCTGGCCCCCACCAGGATGAACACCGCCAGCACCACATAGCCCCAATCCAGATCCGGAACCGCCAGTTTGAAGAATGGGACTGAGAGCTGGGTGCTGTAGCCGGGATGTTGATACAAAATCAAGGCTGCCGCCAAGGCGAGTACGAACTGGGCCGCGAACTTGGCCTTGGCGCTCAGCCCGCCCTCGTTGCGGCGGGATACCTTTTTGAGGTAGTCATCCGTGAAGCCGATCAAGGCAAAACCCAGAGTGACTCCCAGGCTCAGCCAGAAATAGAAGTTGCTGAGCCGCCCCCACAGCAGGCTGGATACCACCACCGCCAAAAGGATGAGGAGTCCGCCCATGGTGGGGGTCCCCGCCTTGGCCTGGTGGCTTTGGGGGCCCAGCTTGCGGATGAACTGCCCCATCTGCACCGACTGCAGCTTCTTGATGATCCAGGGCCCCAGCACCAGGGCGATGATCAAGGCGGTGAGGGCCGCCCAGATGGTGCGGAAGGTGATGTAGCGGATGACGTTGAATCCGCCGAAGATATCGCGCAGGGGGTAGAGCAGATCAAACAGCATGGTCCGCCTCCCCTGCCATGAGGGCGTCGGTCACCCGTTCCATGCGCGAAGCCCGGGAGCCCTTTACCAACACGACGTCAGATTCTTTCAGCAGGGTCCGGGCCTGGTGCAGCAATTCCTGCAGGTCGTCAAAACCAAGGGCCAGCCGGGGGTCGATTCCACCCTCTTGGGCCCCCTGGGCGACCTCATCCGCAAAACGGCCCAGGGACAACACCGCCCGGCAGCCGGCCTTGGCCGCCAGGAGCCCGGCCTCCCTGTGCATGCGGGGCGCCTCCGGGCCCAACTCCAGCATATCCCCCAGGATTAGGATCATGCCTTGAGACCCGGCCATGGCCTTAAGCGCCTCCAGACCGCCGGCCACAGAGAAGGGGTTGGCGTTATAGGTGTCATCCACCACCGTGTACCCGCCCGGAGCCGGTTGGGAGGCAAGACGCCCTTTCAAAGGCCTCACTGTTTCCAGGCCCGCCTTTATGGCTTCGGGCCCTTGGCCCAGGGCCCAGGCCCCGGCAGCGGCGGCCAAGGCATTATGAGCGTTGTGCCGGCCGGGCAGGCCCAGCCCAATGTGGACGGGATCGCCGGAAGGCGGCTCCAGGGTGAACTCCAGATGGTCGCCCACAGAAGCCAGATCATGGCCGCGCATATCGGCGCCAGGGCTAAATCCGAAGGTGAGAATCCGGCACCCCAGTTGTTTGGCCCAGGGCGCCAGCAAAGGATCGTCTTGGTTGATCACCGCCGTGGCCGCAGGAGAAAGCCCTTGATACAGTTCGGCCTTGGCCGCGGCTATGGCCTCCACAGAGCCGAAGAACTCCAGATGCGCTGGGCCTACATTGGTCACCAGGCCCACCTCAGGCGCGGCGATTTCGGTGAGCCTGGCGATCTCGCCCGCCGCGCTCATGCCCATCTCCAGCACCATCACCGTGTGCTCGGCGGAAAGTTGCAAAAGAGTAAGGGGCAGGCCGATGTGGTTGTTGAAGTTGCCCTGGTTTTTCAGCACCCGGTGGCGCTGGGCCAATATGGAAGCCAGCATCTCCTTGGTGGTGGTCTTGCCGTTGGAGCCGGTTACGGCGATGACCAAGGCCGAGTGCTCCTTGCGCCAGGCGGCGGCCAGGTCGCCCAAGGCGCGGGTGGTGTCCTCCACCCGCAACAGGCAGGCCTGATTGCTTGAGGGAGTAGCAAAGTTCCTGCCCACCAAGGCCGCGGCCGCTCCCCGGCCCAGGGCTTGCTCCACGAAATCGTGGCCGTCGAAATTGGGACCCTTGATGGCCACGAACAACTCTCCGTCGCTTAGCGTGCGCGAGTCGGTGCTCACTCCGGCAAAGGCCTCCGCCGGCAGAGCCCCGCTCAGCTCCGCCCCCAGGGCGTTCTGTACAAACTCAGCATCCAGCCTGGGCACAAGATTCTCCTGAACATTGCCCCTGCCTGGCGGCCAGGGCGGCGGCGGCCTGTTCACGGTCGTCGAAGTGAAGCCTCTTAGTCCCGATTATCTGGTAGTCCTCATGGCCCTTGCCGGCGATGAGCACCACATCCTCGGGCTGAGCGGCAGTTACGGCCTGGGCTATGGCCCGGGCCCGGTCGGGATCATATACATAGGAGCCGGGAGGCGCCTGGGCCAGGCTTTTTTGGCGGCTAAGCCCCTCTTGCCTGAGGCCGGGCTCCACCATGTCCATGATGGCCAGGGGATCCTCGGTGCGGGGGTTGTCGTTGGTGAGAAGGGCCAGGTCTGCCCCCGCGCCCACCGCCTGGCCCATCAAGGGCCTTTTTCCCGTGTCGCGGTCGCCGCCGGCCCCGAAAACGCAGATAATGCGGCCCTGGCACAAGGGCCTGAGCACGGACAGGACCTGTTTAAGGGCGTCGGGGGTATGGGCGTAATCCACAAACACCGCCGGTCCCGGCAGATGGGAGCCAACCCGCTGCAGGCGCCCCGGCACCCCTTGTAGACCGGCTGCCGCCTTCTGCACCTGCTCCGGGGAGATTCCTAGGGCCAAGGCCAGGGCGGCAGCCCCCAACACATTAACCAGATTGTATTTGCCCACCAGAGAGGTGTGCAGGGCAAAGGCGCGGTTTTGCCAGCTGAGATTAAAGGCGCCCCCTTGTAGGCTCAGCTCAGCATCAGCGGCCCGCACCTGGGCAGAGGCGTCAAAGCCATAGGTGATGACCTCAAGCCCTGCATCCCGGCTCAGGCCGGCCAGTTTTTCACCCCAGTCGCAATCAGCGCAGATAACCGCCAGGGCCCGTTTGCCCATTTTTTGGGACCAAGGCAGTAGTTCCAGAAAGAGACGGCTCTTGGCCTCAAAATAGGCCTCCATGTTGCCGTGAAAATCCAGATGGTCCCGGCTGAGGTTGGTGAAAAGGGCCGCCTCAAAGGCCACAAAGTCAACCCGGTGTTGTTCAAGGGCGTGGCTGCTGACCTCCATGACCACCCGGTCTCCTCCGGCGGCGGCAACCTCGGCCATGAAGTCCTGCAGGTCCACCGACTCCGGGGTGGTCATGGCCGCCGGGCGGCGCTTGGCGCCCAAACGGGCCTCCACGGTTCCGATCACTCCCACCGGCCCTTGCGGGGCCAGCATGGCTTCCAGCAGATAGGTTATGGTGGTCTTGCCGTTGGTGCCGGTGACGCCTATGCAATCCAGGTTCAGGCTGGGCCTGCCATAAAATTCATGGGCCAGCCGGGCCAGCTCTCGCCTGGTGTCAGCTACTTGTATCTGGCACAGGTTCTGGAGCTGGGGATCGGGCCTGGTCACCAGAGCGGCCAAGGCTCCTTTGGAGGCGGCCTGTTCCAGGAACCGGTGCCCGTCTACAGCCTGGCCGGGAAGGGCGGCAAACAGCATCCCCGGCTCGATGCGCCGGGAGTCGAAAGCAAGCCCGGTCACCTCGGCCGGCTCCGGCGCGGGGGAATACAGCTCATATGAGGGCAGTGCTTTTAGCAAGGCCGTCAGCTGCATCACACCCCCTCCCCGGCCGGACGAAGGCGCAGGCTAAGCCTTCCCTTTAAGGCCGCTCCCGGGTTGGGGAGTTGATCGATCACCCTTCCCCAGCCCTTGGCCGAGACCTGGACCCGGCCCTGGGCGCACAACCGCAGAACCTGGCGCAGGGTCATGCCCCTGAAATCAGGAGTCAGGCCATGCGAAATGGCCTGGGAGGGAACGAGGTTCTTCTGTGAAACCGAAAGGGCCGCCACCGGGGGCGCATCCGTCTTTGCTTCCAAGATTGGGGGTGCGGTCCGGTACATTCCCCGCGCCTCCAGGGCGGCGCGGGTTATCAGAGACCAGGCGGGCGCGGCGACATCGCCTCCGTAAATGGCTCCCCGGGGCGTGTCTATCACCACCAGCACCGCCACTTTGGGATTGTCAGCCGGTGCGAAGCCCACGAAGCTGGATATGAAATCCTTATGAGAATAGCCCCCGCCGGGCTTGGTTTTCTGGGCGGTCCCGGTTTTGCCGGCCACGGGGAAGGGCTCCAGCCGGGCCTTGGTGCCGGTTCCTCCCTTTTGGGTGACCCGAACCATCATCTCGGTGAGCAGGCGGGCCTGGCGGGCTCCTAAGGCCCGGCCCCTGGCCTGGGGCTGGGTTTCCCTTATCAGGCGGGCGTGTTGGTCTATTTCGGCCCGTACCACAAAAGGCCGCATAAGGACGCCGCCATTGGCAATGGCGGCCACCGCCGACGTGAGCTGCAAAGGAGTGACGGCGACCCCCTGACCGAAACAGATGTTGGCCAGCTCCACCGGACGCCAGGTGGAGGCCGGGCGAAGAATGCCCCGGGACTCTCCGGGCAGGTCCACGCCGCTGTGACGCCCGAATCCAAAGGCCTTTATGGTCATGGCCAGGGTTTTTGCCCCCAAGGCCTGGCCGACCTTGGCGGCGCCGATGTTGGACGAATATTTTACGATATCTGCCAAGTTCAGCAGGTCATACTTGTGGGTGTCGTGAATGGTGCGGCCGCCCACGGTCCAGGTTCCATTTTCGCAATCAAAGAGCTGGTCCAGGGCCACCTTGCCGTTCTGCAGGGCGGAAGCAGCCGCGAAAATCTTGAAGGTGGAGCCGGGCTCAAAGGCGTCGGTGACATTGCGGTTGCGGAAGGCCTGGGATGGATACTCTGAGAATACATTGGGGTTGAACACCGGCCAGGAGGCCATAGCCAGGATTTCACCGGTCTGGGGAATCAAAACCACTGCCTGTCCGGCCTGTGCCCGATAGCGCGATACCGTAGCGGCCAGCACCTTTTCCACCTGATACTGGAGCCTTTTATCCAGAGTGAGGATCAGATGGTGCCCTTCGGGCAGGGTGGTGAATGCGGCCGGGGTGAGGTGGATAGTGCGGCCCAAATTGTCGCGCAGACTGGTGACTGTGGGGGAGTCACCTTTGAGTGTTTTGTCGTAGTATTTTTCCAGGCCCTCCAATCCCCGTGCGTCCAGGCCGGAGAAACCCAGAACGTGGCAGGCCAGAGTGGTGAAAGGATAAAAGCGGCGCGGTTCTTTGACCAAGCCGATGCCCTTGAGGTCAAGCTGATTGATGGCCTGGGCCTTTTCAGGGGGAATCCGGCGTTGCAGCCAGCGAAATCCCTTTTCACCTTTGAGGTTAGCCCTAACTTTACGGTAGGGTTGGCCCAACACCTTGGCCAGTTTGCGGGCGGTGGAGGCAGGATCGGTGATTTTGACCGGGCTGGCGTAGACTGAGTCGGTGTCCAGACTGACCGCCAGTTCCTGCTGGTTGCGGTCATATATTATCCCCCGCCGGGGCGCCAGCTTGGCCCGGCGCATAAACTCCCTTTGGGCCAAGCCCTGCAGCCGTTCCTGATCCAGTATCTGCAGGTCAACCGCCCGGGCCAACAGGGCTGCAAAGAACAAGGCGAAGCATACCCCTATAATGA
The DNA here is from genome assembly GCA_050116255.1 of Desulfarculaceae bacterium. Taxonomy (GTDB): domain Bacteria; phylum Desulfobacterota; class Desulfarculia; order Desulfarculales; family Desulfarculaceae; genus JASFOZ01. The sequence goes on along the minus strand of JASFOZ010000189.1, from coordinate 2,110 downwards.
GTAGGCGTGCCCTTATCCAGCGGCGGTTATGGAGGTCCTTCTTCGCCTTCACTCAAGCCCCCTGATCTGTTCCGGCTGGGGCCTCACCAATCCCAGGCGGGCGCCCTCCCGCTCCAGCCGCTGGGGAGAGCGCAGGTGGTTGAGCTCCACCTGCAGCCGGCGGCCGGCCTCCCGCAGTTCGCGCTGCTGTTCTAAAGCCCGCGACACCTGATAAGAGATGTCCAGGGAGCGCATGGTGGTGAAAGCGTAATAAAGCGCCGCTGCGGTTACGGCTATGAGCAAGAGCACAATGCTGCGAAGCTTCACCGAAGCAGGCCGCACTCCCTGGGCGAGGCGGCGGTTTTGCACCCTGGCGCTGACGCTCATACGGCCTCCTCCTGAGTGCGCACGGCGGCGCGCATGCGGGCGGATCTGGCCCTGGGGTTGGCGGCGATCTCTTGGGGCCCCGGTGTTTGAGGCTTTTTGCGCGGCAGGCGCAAGAGGGGCTTTTTACCACAGACGCAAACAGGCAGCTTGGGAGGGCAGGTGCAGGGATTGGCCATACGGGTCAGGGCCTTTTTTATCATCCGGTCTTCCAGAGAGTGATAGCTGACGAGAACCAAAATCCCCTCCGGCGCCAGCAAAGGCGGCGCCTTTTGCAGAAAACGCTCCAGCTGCCCCAGCTCGTCATTGACCAGAATGCGCAAGGCCATGAAGACTCTGGTGGCCGGATGAAGTTTACGCTTGCGCCGGGCTGCCGCCGGCAGGGCCGCCAAAACAATCTCGGTCAACTGCCTGGTGGTATTGATGGGGTTTTGGCGCCGCGCAGCCACCAAGGCGCGGGCGATCCGGGAGGCGAAAGGCTCCTCGCCCAGGCGGGAAAACACCTCTGTCAGCTCCTTCTCCGGCAGCCGGGCCAGCAGCTCCGCCGCCTGGGGGCCGTCATTGCCCATGCGCATATCCAAAGGAGTGTCAAAGCGGAAGCTGAAGCCTCTCCCCGGATCATCGAGTTGCATGGAACTTACTCCCAAATCAAGGAGAATGCCTTGTACCCCTTGGGGCGCCCAACGGGGCACCTGCTCTTCCAGGCGGTCAAAGGTGGCGTGCACCAGCCGGCAGCGCTCACCGAATTTCTTCAGGCGTTTGGACGCTAGGTCAAGGGCGCGAGGGTCGCGGTCCAGGCCCAAGAGCCTACCCTCCGGACCGCATGCGTCCAAGATCGCTTCCGCGTGGCCGCCAGCCCCTATGGTTCCATCAACATAGGCCCCCCCACTTTGAGGCTTCAGGGCTTTAAGCACTTCAGCCAGCATGACCGGCCGATGCCCCAGGGCCACGTTTTATATCCCCAGATCAGCTATGAAGGAACTCAATTCGCCCAGGTTCTGGCGAATTCGCTCCCTTTCCTCATACCAGCGGTCCTTGTCCCAAATCTCGAAGTTGGCTTGCATGCCCACCAAAAGCACCTGCCCATCCAAGCCGGCCAATTCGCGCAATGGTTGAGGGATAAGCACCCGTCCTTGTTTGTCATAGGTGCACTCGTTGGCGCCGCTTATAACGTAGCGGCGGAAGTCTTGTACTCTGGGGTCCACCAGGGACAAACGCGCGACTTTATCTGCCAAGGTGCGCCATTGTTCATAGGGATGGCAGACCAGACAATGGTCGGACGCGGTGATGACCAGGCGCTCATCGCGAGAGGCCTTGAGCACATCGCGGAAGCGGGCCGGAATAGCTAAGCGGCCCTTGCCATCTAATGTGTGTGTGGACCAACCTGTGAACACCCAAAACTCCCCTGTGGTCGGGAACTTCGCCCCACTTATCCCCACTATGTACCACTTATTGCCACTATAGGGTGGGCCCTGAGCTTATGTCAAGATAAAAACACAAAAAATTAGATACATATCCGGATAGTCGAAAATTTTTCCCCACTCTTTTTGCGGCCAAGGGACGGGTAACCACTTTTTAAGGGATAATTGTATAAGTATGTGTAATATAAAACAATTAAAGCAGGGACACGGTGATTGATAGCACATTTAACGGGTTTTTGGCTCGCTAATCCTCTCACCCTATATGCAGGAGAAGGTGGGGAATGGTGGGGTCCTTGGCAGGGGCCTGGCAGCCAAGAAAAAGTTGC
>JASFOZ010000188.1:0-7764 GCA_050116255.1 Desulfarculaceae bacterium | reverse complement strand
AGTCTCTTGGCCAAACGCTCGGCATAACAGTGATCGCAACCAGGGCTTATCTTGGTGCATCCCGTGACAGGGTTCCAGGTAGATTCAGTCCATTCTATTTTTGAACAAAACCCCATTACTGAATCCTAGCCGATTTATATTGTTTTGTAATATTTTTGACTATTTTACTTGCAACATCTTTTTGAGAAGCAAAATACAAATAATACACTGTTGAGTTGCTACTATTCCTCATGTCTATCGGGGCTGGTACATGGGCGAAACCAGCAACTTCCTGCAAACGCTTTCTAAATAATAAGGCCAACTCTTCATTTTTAATCTTCTCTTCCTCTTCGCCAAATAACGTTGGGACTTTACGATATACAATTTCTTCCCATGAGTTGTCACCCCAGAATTTTGAAAACCGCTTTTTATGTAGTTCCTCTACTGAGTCTTTATTCCTTCTTAACACATTAATATTTATATCATAAATAGGAAAGTTTAAAAATATATCAATAGTTTTTAACTCTGCGGCTGCTTCCAAAACTATCCAATCCAGATGTAGCCCATATGGGTCTAAAACACACAACGCGCGACGATAATCTTCATATTTAATCTTTGGAAATATATTTTTTGGTAGCACAACATTGCAATCACTCTGGTGTACATAAACGTTACTATGCCCTTTAGCCATTTGCTGTAAAAGATTTACTTTAGCCGGGTCTGTATCAATAAAATGATATTCCTTAAATGGGGGCTCCACTAACAGAGCATTCGTTGGGCTACCGTGTATTAATTCTCCGCTGGTACGGGATACATGAAAACCAGCACCAGCAAAACCGTCAATATAAGAATAATGGAATGGGACTTTTTGGGCATTTAAAATGGTTGAGTATATTTGCGCATACTCTTTGATGATGCTTAGTTTGACCTCAGACCAAGGCCCGATTTTATCAAGATTTAATTTTAGTTCCACACATCCCCCCTGGTGTGCTGATTTTATTTATAGTAAACTATACATCTGTTGATTTGTCAATTCACCTTCACTAAATGCTCTTTTTTCTTCCCATTTTTCTAAGCTTTGCGACCTATTTGTATCAAAGATAGTAAAGTTGCGGCAATGTATAAACCCGTACTTCTTATTCATTAACCCGCCGCAACCCTTCGGCAATATCGGGCATATACTTGTTCATATCTCCAGAGGCTCCGGCGCTCGCAGGCCCTGCATGTTATGGATGCCTAAGCCTCTTTGCTCCTGACCGCTTCCTCCACCTTCTCCGCCACCCAGGCATTAAGGCTCTTGTTCTCCTGCTTGGCTGCTGCTGCTGCTGCCCGGTGCAACTCCGGCGTAAGCCTCAGGTTGAACCGCCCGGAAAAGGGCTTGTCCGGCTCTTTGCCCACCTCTGCACAAAACTCCAAATAGTCCTCCACCGAGTCGGCCAAGGCCTGCTTAAGCTCATCAATGGAGCGGCCTTCAAAAGTCACCACGTCATTTATGTTAACCACCCGGCCATGGAATAGGTCTGCCTCCGAGTCATAGGAGAACATTCCCACATAGTTTTCATAGCGTAAGCTGTTCATTTCCTTGCCTCCAGGGGGGTGATTCGAACCCCTGACCTGACTAAAAGCTCGCGCACCGACTCCACCGCGCCTTTGTTGGTCTTGGGCTGGGGATGCGGCCGATGGAAGACAGCAACCGTGTCATTTAGATAAACCCGCACCCTGGAACCCCTTCCCTCTCTGATTTCTCCGCCCAAGGCCTTGAATAATGATTCAATGTCAGCCCATAAAACATCGGCTCGGGTGGGCTGGGCAAAAATGGCCCGCAAGGTCTTCCGTTGTTTGTTATTCACGCCATACCCCCCTCCCATGGCTGGGCCTTTCCATGATTTATGGTACCACTAAATGGCACCACCGGCAACTCTAATTTTATAAACTTCCAATGCCGGCCAGAACCATTGACCCCGCCGCAGCCCTGCGGTAATACTGGGCATATACTTGTTCGTATCTCCGGAGGCTTGTCATGACCTTCCCCTTGGTGCGTATGCGGCGGCTCAGGCGCTCGCAGGCCCTACGCGATATGGTGGCTGAGACCACCCTGACCCGGCACGACCTGATCTATCCCATGTTCGTGTGCGAAGGCGAAAACTCCTGCCAGATGGTGGAGTCCATGCCCGGCATTAGCCGCTACTCCGTGGACCTGCTGGTTGAGGAATGCAAAGCGGTCCTGGACCTGGGCGTGCCCGCGGTGATGCTCTTTGGCGTACCCGAGAAAAAGGACGCCCTGGGCCGGGAGGCCTACAACCCCAAGGGCGTGGTTCCCCGGGCGGTGCGTGCCCTTAAAAAGGAAGTGCCCGGGCTCTTGGTCATGTGCGACGTGTGCCTGTGCGAATACACCGACCACGGCCACTGCGGGATCATAGACAAAAACGAGGTGCATAACGACGCCACCCTGGAACTCCTGGCCAAGGCGGCGCTGGTGTACGCCCAGGCCGGGGCGGATGTGGTGGCGCCCTCGGACATGATGGACGGCCGGGTGCTGGCCATCCGCGAGGCCCTGGACGATGCTGACCTGGACCACGTGCCCATCATGGCCTACGCAGCCAAATATTGCTCCGCCTTTTACGGGCCATTCCGGGAGGCGGCCGGCTCCGCCCCCCAGTTCGGGGACCGCAAGTCCTACCAGATGGACCCGCGCAACGCCTCCGAGGCCCTGCGCGAGGTGGCCCTGGATATAGATGAGGGTGCGGACATAGTTATGGTAAAGCCTGCCGGTCCTTATCTGGACATCATCGCCCAGGTGCGGGAGGAGACCGACCTGCCCCTGGCCGCCTACCAGGTCTCGGGCGAGTACGCCCTTATCAAGGCTGGGGGCGAAAAGGGCTGGGTGGACGAGGAAAAGGTGATGATGGAGTCGCTTATAGGCATCAAGCGGGCCGGTGTGGACATGATCCTCACCTACTTTGCCAAGGACGTGGCCCGCCTGCTGGGAGGGGCCTAGTGCGCCTTTGCTTGTGCGGACTGCCCGGCACGGGCAAATCAACTATTTTCGCCGCCCTGGCCGGCCGCCGGGTGTCCGGCGGCAAGGGCCGCGAGGAAACCCACCAGGCGCTGCTGTCCGTGCCCGACCAGCGGGTTGACAAGCTGTCCGCCATCTACAAGCCCAAAAAGACCATCTACGCCCAGGTCACCTACCTGGACCCTGCCGATCCCACCGGCTCGGCGGGCGGAGCGGACGACCCCACCGCCAAGCTGCCTGCGGAGCTGCGCCAAAGTGACGGCCTCATCGAGGTGGTGCGCAACTTTGACGGCGGCCTGGGCCAGCCCACCCCGGCGGCGGACCACCAGGCCTTTCATGAGGACCTGCTTTTAAACGACCTCATCACCGTGGAGCGGCGCTTGGAGCGCGTGGCCCAGGAGCGCCAGCGCGGCCGCGATATTGACCAGGAGGAGATACGCCTGCTGGAACAGGCCAAGGACATCCTGGGCGCAGAAAAGCCCCTACGCCAAACGCCCGAGGTGGCCGGGCACACCAAGCTCAAGGGCTTCGGCCTGCTCACAGCCAAGCCGGTGATAGTGGTGGCCAATAATGAAGAGGACGATCCCGAGCCCCCGGATTTGGGACAGGGCGAGGAGGCGGTGGTCATCCGGGCGGGCATAGAGGCCGAGCTGGCCGAACTTGCCGAAGACGAGCGGGCCGAGTTCATGGCTGACCTGGGCCTCAGCGACAGCGCCCTGGACCGGCTCTTGGCCGCCAGCCTCAAGGCCATGAAGATGATCAGCTTCTTCACCGTGGGCACGGACGAGGTGCGCGCCTGGACCGTTGCCCAGGACACGCCCGCCCCCCAGGCCGCCGGCGCCATACATTCGGACATGGAAAAGGGATTCATCCGGGGCGAGGTGACCCGCCATGAGGACCTTCTTGAGCATGGCTCCGAGGCGGCGGTTAAGAAGGTGGGGCTGATGAAGGTGGTGGGCAAGGATTACCTGGTGCAGGACGGGGACATCTTCCACGTTCTCTTTAATGTGTAGTTTCGGGAAAAATATGGTTGCGCCTGGGTTTTTCCTATGCTCCAGGTCTTGACATAAGCCCTTGCAGCCAATAAATTATTTCGGTCGTGGCGATGTAGCTCAGATGGTGAGAGCATGCGGCTCATATCCGCAGTGTCCGGGGTTCAAGTCCCTGCATCGCCACCAATAAAACAATCTTCTCTTAGGGGTTATACTCCCGGCGAGTGAGGCCCACCTTTGTATGAGGGTGGGCTTTTTCATGTTTGTGGTTGTACTCGGCGCTGAGGCGATGATGTAAATTTAGGATGAAGCCACTGGGGTCTTTTTTGGTTCTTCAGTCGAGGCTTGATCCTCAGCACGCTGCCGGGAAGCCCTCTTGCTTGCTGACCCGAAGAGATACCCCACAATGGTGCCGAATACACCGATGGCGGCTGTGAGCTGCCTTTCATTTTCCACAATAAGCATCAGCAGGATGATCCCAAAGACCACCAAGACTAGGCCAATGGCGGTGATGGCTTCGGTAGGCGGCAGGGCGCACTTAACAACCATGAAAAGGACAAGGCCCAGGCACACCGTGGTGGCGATCATAACCCCTATGGTAAATAAATGCCGATGGCCTTCCTTGTAAAAAGCGAAATCTCCCGCCGTCTTTTCGGGTGGAGAAACAGCCGCTGTCGGCACTTCCTTATCAGCTTCTTCAAGAACTTTTTCAACCTTCTCGGACGGCCCGCCAGGTGGCTCTTTTTGCGCCTCCATAGAGGCATCTTGTGCTTTGGGGTCAGCGCCGGGTCCTTGACCTTGACCCGCCCAGAGGGAACCGGCGCCGAGCAATAGCAGAGCCAATGTGATCCCGATAAGCGTTTTCATTAAAATGCCTTTCCCCTAATTCCTGAATCGTGCGCGCAGCCCTTGTTCTTGAGTCACAATGTTCAGTAAGGTGCCATAATGCTGGACGCGGTTACGATCGCCTGCTTGATAGGCCTGTCTATAACGGGACAACAACTGATTTCTAAGGTTGTATAGCTCCCGGTCGCTCATCCTTATAATCCGCTGCTGAAAAGAATTGTAGTAGGATAACGCTGGGTTGGGCGCACGCGGCTGTGGGGTGGGGTAAGGCTGCTGTTGATAAGGGGGCGGTGTCTGGGGAAAGGGGCGTAAATCGCCACTGCCTCCGGCATTTACCGGAAGTGCCCAAAACAGTAATAAAAACCAGACCAATATGGTAAGTTTAGCGAATCCTGGTTTCAAAGCGCTTTCAGGCATCGAACACCCCCTTGGGTGGACACGGCTGGTTTATTCAGGATGATATTTTTTGGGTGGCTGAATTCAGGCTGAAAGCGGCAGAATCATTTCTAGCTTAGGCGCTTTGTGCTAAGTACACAGCAAAGTTCGAGGCGGCGCTAATCAAAGATCTCAATTATGCAGGAACCACCGCGATTTTCCTATTTTTTGGCCTGCCCCTCTGCCAGTAAGCAGTAGTACTCTCTAGGACGGCCTTCAAGGGTTTTATTATTTGTGGCTTAAGATGAACTCCCCCGGAAAAAGATCGACAGAAACCCTCATTTTTTCTTCATTAATATTAATTTTAGCCCGATTTCATGACCTGGTTCAATTGTGAATCCATTTTGCCGTCAGTGGCCGGTACAACTTCAATGCCAGCGCCCTGATTATAGCTCTACAGCTTTCCCCAGAACATCAAGGCGCCGATCACCATAAAACCAACCGCCGCGCCCTTCTTGATCCAGGCGGTGGGCAAAAACTCCACCAGGGCCTGGGCAAAAATCACCCCTATGAGAGACACCACCACCAGGGCCGCCGAGGTGCCCAGGAATACGACCCAGGGTTTTTGGGTCTTGGCTGCCATTAAGATGCAGGCCAACTGGGTCTTGTCGCCCAACTCGGCCAGAAATATGGCTCCAAACGTAGTCAGAAGAACCTTGAGATCCATGTCAACGCCCTTTGCTTGAATTGTTTACCAAACCGGTCAGCACACCCTGCCTAACTTATCAGGCCAACTCCTGGTGATAAACCCGGCCGCAGCGCCTTTAATCATTCTAGCCGCTCGAATTCTAAGACCATATCACCAATCCATGTTATGCTTATTTATTGTATATGTGCTCTTGTCAACCCCGCGCTGGGAAAGAAAAAATCTTGAAATACAAGCTGCCAGCCGCTCTGATCTTTTTGGCCTTGATATTGGGCGCGGGAAACGTCTGGGCCGACGCCATGAAAACAGCCCAGGCCGGTTGGCGTGAGCACCAAAAGGGCAATAACCATAAGGCCATAGATCTATACACCCAGGCCCTGTCCGCGGGTCTGTCCCGCCAATACTGGCCCTTGATCTACAATCACCGGGGCAACCTTTATGAGGCCACCGGCCAACTGGACAAGGCCTTGGCTGATTACCACAAAGTGGCCCGCCTGACCCCCCATTCTGTGGTCGCCTTTTTGAACCGGGGCAACCTGTATAAGATGAAAGGCATGTTGGACCACGCCCTGTCTGACTTCAACCGGGCGGTGGAACTGGACTGCCGGGTTGCCTTGGCCTACCAGTTCCGCAGCGAGCTCTACGAGCTCAAGGGCATGATAAAAGAAGCCATTGCCGACGCCAAGCGCTACCTTTTATTGGCGCCCAAGGACCTTGAAGGCCAAAAGCGCCTGGAGCGCCTGATGGCCCAATAGGCTTAATCCCTGTTTCCAGGCCACCATTCTTCTACCCAAAGCCATCCAATAACAAAACCCTGGGAGCTGAGCGCCAGGTGTCCTTTTGGGGCGCTCCCATAAATACCCCAGCGCCCATATCTTTCTTGAGTTTAACCCTCAAAATGGAGTATAGCGGCTAAAGGATCCGGCATGATTCAGAAAGACGGGGGAGAAAGATCATGAAGTTTTGGCTGGGGATTGTAGTATTGGCGGTGTCTATTGCCTGTTGGTTCTTTTCCTACCACCACATGGCTCGGCGGAATCTAACCGGATTGCCAGCCATGATCATAAGCTTTCTGGCCGGCTGCGGCGTATTTTTCGGCTTCATATTTCTGTCGGATCTAATAGGCCTGTAAGGCAACTGCCAAGATCCAGGGATTCGGCGCCCAGGGTGCACCATGGCACTTGGGCCCGGCGGCCGCTTGCTGCGCCCAGGGAACAGCTTTGGAAATTAGCAGGGTTTTATCCGTTTAGGCCTCGGGCAGGCATTCCTCCCGGAAAAGACAGTGAACTTCTCCACAGTCAGGTATGCGCTGAAAACAGGGAGAGTTTCCCTCCGCCTCCTGTATCGACCGGATGAGGCTATCCTTTTTCATTTTGGAGTAGTTCTTCACCTTGAGTTCCTTGGCCATGTGTCTTAGGTCTCTGACGGTAGGCATAAAAACCTCCTCTGTTCACTCTGCCATGCCCAAGCTCCTGCCCGGAGGGCTAAAGCGAAGTATACTCCCGCCGCCGGGTTTGGCCACTATTCACAGCCCGAGGCCCCGCATATGGTGCAGGTGCGGCAGCCCCCCTCAGTGACCAACAACCCCCCGCAACGGGGGCACCGGTCAGGCTCCCGGCAGGCCACCTGCGCCGGTTGCCCGGGCAGGGGCAGAAGTTCCAGCACCTGCCGCCCCCGGGAGCCGTGGCGAAACACGGTCACGCCCTTTAGCCCCAGTCTGTAGGCCTGGCGGAATACCGCCCGCACCGTGTCCAGATCCGCTTCTGAGGATAAATTGACGGTCTTGGACACTCCGTTGTCAGTATGGGCCTGAAAGGCGGCCTGCACCGCCAGGTGGCGCATGGGGTCAA
>JASFOZ010000187.1:0-7781 GCA_050116255.1 Desulfarculaceae bacterium | reverse complement strand
GGCGGCCAAGGTGCCCATGGGTCGTTTGGGTACTCCGGATGATCTGGCCGGGGCCATAGTATTTTTGGCCTCAAGCGCTTCCGACTTCATCACCGGGCAGACCATTGTCGTGGATGGGGGACGCATGCTCGATTGATTGATCCAAGTCGCGCCTCCAAGTGGCTTGGCATGCTTAATCAGGCCGCAGGGGAGAGGGCGTGGGAATGGAGCTAACCATAACTTGATGAATAAAACACCTATGAACGCAGGCCTCGCCGGTTCAATGTCATACAAAAATAACATTATCAGGAGCTAGTATGCCGTTTAACATCATCTCAACTTCACCCACCTTTGGGCATTATGTGTTGGAACCTTTGGAATTTCTGCGAAAGCATGACTGCAAGGTTGATTTAATACCACTTGACGAACGCGCTTCACAAGAGGAATTGATGACATTCGCCAAAGATTACGATGCCATGATTATCGGCCTTGACGACATTAACCGGCGGGTGATTGAGGCGGCTAAAAAACTCAAAGTTGTCACTAAACACGGTGCCGGTATAGATAATATCGATGTTAAAGCCGCCACTCAAAAGGGCATCATAGTTAACAATGCGCCCGGCGCCAACAGCGATGCCGTGGCCGATCTGACCATGGGCCTGTTCTTGTCTTTGGCCCGACGAATCCCCTATGCCGATCGCGTTGTAAAGGAAGGTGAGTGGCCCCGCATTATAGGCAGTCAGGTCTCCAGCAAAATCTTGGGCATTGTGGGCACCGGCGAGATAGGCAAAAAGGTAGCCAAGCGGGCTCTGGGGCTTGATATGCAGCTTCTGCTATACGATTTGGTTGAGGATGAGGAACTCGCCGCGCTGCCTGCCGCCCGATACGTGGAACTTGATGAACTAATATCAGCCTCCGATTATGTCTCTCTGCATGTACCCCTGACCGACAACACCCGTAACATGATCGCAGCTCGCGAACTGAGTTTGATGAAACCGGGCGCCTATCTGGTTAATGTGGCACGGGGTGGGGTGGTTGACGAGGCAGCCCTTTTTGAAGCCCTGGAGGCGCAAAAGATCGCCGGTGCCGCCTGCGATGTATTCACCGCTGAGCCGGCCCATGGCAATCCCCTGCTCTCGCTTAATAACCTGCTTGCAACCCCCCATATGGGCATGTACACCCAAGAAGCCTTGATCCTGACCGGTATGATTTGCGCGCAGGACATCGTGGCGGTATTGGAGGGGCGGGCGCCTAAATATAGTGTAAACAGCAATGAGTTGCTCGCAGGCCGCAACGGCCGCTAGCCCTGGAGATATAACAGATGGAACCAAACGCGGAATTCGTAAATCCTTTGAAGCGGAAGCTCGCAAACGGCAAGAAAACCGCCGGCGCCTGGGCTTTCGGCGGCAACCCCATCTCGATTGAAATACTGTGCAACGCCGGTTTCGACTGGTTGATCATCGACATGGAGCACGGACCCAACGACATCGGAAGCGTGGCCGAGCAGATCAGGGCCATGAAGGGCACCGGCGTCGCTCCGATTGTGCGCGCGCCCTGGAATGATTTTGTGATCATCAAAAGAATTTTGGATCTGGGCGCCTACGGGGTGATAATACCTTCAATCAACACAGCAGAGGAAGCCCAGACGGCGGTAACGGCCTGCAAATACCCGCCCGAGGGAATCCGGGGCATTGCGGCCAGCACCCGCGCCGCCCGTTTCGGCCAAAACAGCATGGGCTATTTTACCAAGGCCAACCAGGAGATCCTGGTGATCGTGCAGATTGAAACAGCCTTGGCCGTGCAAAACGCAGAGACAATCAGCCAGGTTGAGGGAGTGGACGGCGTATTCATCGGCCCCATGGACTTGGCCACCTCCATGGGACATTTGGCTGATCCTTCCCATCCCCAAATGGCGGCCCTGATTTCGTCAGTGGAAGAAAAGGTCAAAAAATCCCATAAATTCATGGGCACCGTCTCGGCAAGCTGGCCGCAGGCCAAGGAACTGTATGAGCGGGGATATCAGTTTGTAACCTTGCTTTCCGATGTAATGGGGTTGTCCAAGATCGCCAACCAGGCTGTGGGAGAATTCCGCAAGGCCTATTGCTGAAGTTCTGCGGCACGGCGGAAGGTTGCTCGTACAGGCGATGGAGGCTGCATTCTCGAAACAAAAAGTGGTAATGTACCATACTTTTATCTGCAATCAAAAATTTAAATCACCGAGTAAGCCATGCCGAAAGAAGATTTAGTTAGCAAAATTTACGATGAATTGAGGGCGCAAATCCTGACTTACCGGCTCTCGCCCGGAGTCAAAATCTCCGATATGGAAGTGGCCCGCAAAATGGGCATTAGCCGTACGCCTGTGCGCGAAGCTCTCAACCGTTTGTCCGAAAAAGGTCTGGTAATCATAAAACACAACCGCGGCTTCACCGTCAGCACTCTGACCCTCAAGGACATCAATGATATATACACGCTACGTGAAGTCTTGGAGGGTTTGTCGGTCAAGTTGGCTATGGAAAGAGCTGATAAGGAGTTAATCAAAAAGCTCAATGACGTGCATGGCAAGTTCCGGGATTTGATGGAAAAGGACGATATCATAGGCCTGCAAGATTTGGATGAAAAATTCCACGACTTAATCGTGATATACAGCGGCAATGAACTGCTGATGCAAAATCTAAGGAATCTGCATGACAGGGTGCGAATAGCGCGGCGTTATACTTATGGCCGGGTTTCAGGGCTCAAGGACACCTATGCCGGCCATGGCAAAGTGCTTGAGCAAATGGTCGCTGGAAACAGCGCCATGGCCGTCAAGGCTATGCAACGGCACATTCGCAACGCTAAAAAGTATTTAATGGAAATCTTGAAAAAATCCGAGTTTGCTTAAAAACCGCCTCGGATTCTGATCGCCTCGCTGAGCAGAACATGCGTTTTATACAAGTGGTCGCAAATACAAAATGGGGAAAGTATACGCTTTTAAATGTCGACAATAATATATACTTTCAACACGCGTAACCTCAAATACGGCACCTTTGACCGCAGCCAAGCTTGTGGAATTGAACTTGAAGTGGGTGGACGCTTAGTAAGGATCGTTTAACGCACCGGCGCAAGTCGGCAATTTAGCCGGTTTGATTGACGCAAACGCGATGAAAGCAAAAAGCCGGATACCCCGAAAGGAAGGGAGGTGATCTGCGGCAGCCAGGCAATTAGGCAGTGGTGCGAGGTGTGCTTTCAATTTCCCAAAGCAGAAAGGTATAAAAATGCATAGGAAATTTCTATTAATAGCGGTTTGTTGTATTTCCTTACTAATACCCACTCTGGCCAATACGGTTTTCGCCGCACCCACGGGCAAGGCGGTTGTCTGCTCCAGAACCGGCAGTATGGAAATGCGCAAGGCCTTGGATCCCCATACCATATATGGCTCCAACGGCACTTCGATCAAAGGTATGGTTTTCGACAGCCTGGTCACCAAGGATGAAAAGGGCACATTCAAGCCGGCCCTGGCCGAGTCATGGCAGATCGCGCCGGACTGGTCCTATGTGGATTTCAACCTGCGCAAGGGGGTCAAGTTCCACAATGGAGATCCCTTCAGCGCCGATGACGTGGTGTTCAGTTTTGAGCGGGCAATGCGTGAAGACCTGCGTTTTACATGGCGCTCCGAATTCATGCGTTGCATCGACCGGCTGGAGAAGTTGAACGACTACCAAGTGCGCATCCACCTCAAGACCCCCTATCCAGCGATTTTTGACCGTTGTTTCGAATATTTTGGCATTGTGCCCAAAAAATATATCGAGAAAGTCGGCGATGAGGGCTTCGCCAAAAAACCCATCGGGGCCGGTCCTTTCAAGGTTATCAAGTTCGAGCGCGATGTCTATTTAGAGGTCGAGGCGGTTGAAAACCATTACCGCCAGACGCCATTGACCAAACACATAAAATACATGTGGGTGCCTGAGTCCTCAACGCGCCTGGCCATGCTAAAGACCGGTGAGGCAGACTTCATCATGCTGCGCCCACCGCAGATTCCCATCGTGCAAAGGGATCAGGATCTTAAAATACAATGGAGCAAGCACACCTTCCTGCAGACCCTGTGCTTTTTTGATTTGAGCCATCCCGAAGACAGCCCCTTCAAGGATATAAGGATTCGAAAGGCAACCAGCCTGGCCATCGACCGCGCGGGAATCACCAAAGCCTTGTCCAACGGTGCAGAGGAACCCTGGGGCAGCTTTTTGGCCCCCTATCACTTGGGCTATGATCCTTCAATTAAGGCAGACCCCTATGACCCGGCAAAGGCCAAGCAGCTGCTGGTCGATGCCGGCTATCCCAACGGCTTTGATACCGTATTGACCACTCACCCCAACATGAAGCCCAATTTCGAAGCTATCGCCCAGGAGCTTGGCAAGGTCGGTATACGCTGCAAGTTGAACATCCCAGAGGCGGGTACCTACTCCAAAACCTTTGTAGCCAGCGGATTCCGCGGCATCGGTTACGGCTCCGGTCCCTGGTGGGTCGGCCGGGGACACCCAGCGGTGGCGCTGGACAGCCACACCACGGGCAGTTGGTCGCATAATCTGGCCATTCCGGAAATCAAAGAGGCCATGCGACGCCTAGAGACCGCAGTCGGTGACGAAAACATCGCCAAGCAGGCCCGCGCCCTAGATGACCTGCTGATCAAATCCAAGCGCAGAATACCGCTTTGGTCCACCAATATAGGTTATGCCCTGGGTCCAAAGGTGGCGGATTACCCCGGTGTGCCGGGCGTGGTGTATCCCATGAATCTTGAGTATCTCAAGATGAAATGACCTTGGATAGTTATTTCACTTGAAGTGAGGGACGGCGACAACTTAGGGAGGTGACAAGCCATGCCAGGCTGACAAAGGAAATTTGTCAACCCGCAGTATCCATTATCCCATAATTAAAGGGGGTAAACATGTTGAAAAAAATGGCTTTGGTTGCATTGGTCATTATTACGATGTTGGTCCCTTGCCTGGCTAATTCGGCTTTGGCGGAAGGGCCAGCGGGCAGCGTGGTGATAGTCTGCCGCAACTATCAAAAGCATGGTCTTTGACAGTTTGGTCACCAAGGACGACAAAGGGGCCTTCCAACCGGCCTTGACCGAGTCATGGCAGGTTTCCCCGGACTGGGCCTACGTGGATCTCAACCTGCGCAAGGGAGTCGCTTTCCATAACGGCGATCCTTTCAGCGCGGACGATGTGGTGTTCAGTTTTGCGCGGGCGATTCGCGATGATTTGAGGTTCATTTGGCGTTCGGAATTTATGAGCAGCATCGACCGGGTGGAAAAGCTAAACGATTACAAGGTGCGCATTCATCTCAAAATGCCCTACCCGGCGATTTTCGATCGTTGCTTCGAATACTTCCCCATTGTACCCAAGAACTATATTGAAAAAGTGGGTGATAAGGGCTTTGCCCAGAAGCCGGTCGGCGCCGGACCTTTCAAGGTGACCAAATTCGAGCGCGACGTCTCTGTTGAGGTCGAAGCGGTTGAAAATCACTACCGGCAAACACCTTACGTCAAACACATCAAGTATGTGTTTGTGCCCGAAGCCTCAACCCGTTTGGCCATGCTAAAAACCGGCGAAGCGGATATGGCGATGTTGGTCCCAGCCCAGATTCCCATTGTGCAAAGGGACAAAGACTTGAGAATTAAGTGGAGCAAACACACCTTCTTGCAGACTTTGGTCTTTTTTGATTTAAGTCATCCGGAAGACAGCCCTTTTAAAGACCCAAGGGTTAGAAAGGCGGCCAGTCTGGCCATCGACCGTGCCGGGATCGCTAAGGCTTTGTCCAATGGCGCTGAAGAACCCTGGGGAAGCTTCTTGGCTCCTTACCATCTGGGTTACGGTCCTTCTGTGAAGCCTGATCCCTATGACCCGGAAAAGGCCAAAAAGCTGCTGGCCGAGGCCGGCTACCCCAACGGATTTGACACGGTTCTGGTCACCCACCCCACCATGATGGCCAGTTATGAGGCGGCTTCCCAGCAATTGTCCAAGGTGGGCATCCGTTGCAAGCTGGTGGCGCCGGAGGCTGGTACACATTCCAAAACCTTTGTGGCCGCCAAGTTCCACGGTCTCGGCTATGGCTCGGGACCCTGGTGGGTCGGCAGGGGACATCCGGCCGTGGCCCTGGCCAGCCATACCACCGGTGCCTGGTCACACAATCTGGCCACGCCGGAAATCAATGAGGCCATGAACAAGCTGGCCAACGCAGTTGGCGACGAAAATATTGCCAAGCTGGCACGCGCATTGGACGATCTGCTTTTGAAATCCATGCGCAGAATACCGCTTTGGTCCACCAATGTGGCCTATGCCTTGGGTCCCAAGGTGGAGGACTATCCGGGCGTGCCAGGTGTGGTGTACCCCATGAATCTTGAGTATCTGAAGATCAAGTGAGTCTGAAAACCTTTAAGGTATGGACCTCGGCAAAGCCCTGGGGTGGAGCCCAGGGCTTTTAACGCGAGGGTTGATGGATGGTTTCGCAGCTTAGAGAGGGGAGCCCTGAACCGCAAGGCAACATGCTATTTGCACTAAATAAGTGGGTGTGTGAGACAAAGGAGTTTCTAGTGGCTGTCATCAATGGGGTGCTGGGGCCGCTCAACACCGCAGATCTGGGATTCACCCTGATGCATGAGCATATCTATGTAGGGATATGCTCTATGCGGGCAGCCTTTCCAGATTGGCTGGATCAAGAGGCGTTGATTGAGCGGGCCGTCCGCCAGGTGATGCGCGCCAAGAAATACGGCGTGCGCACCATAGTGGAGAGCACGCCATGCAACCTCGGCCGGGAAATTGAAATCATCCGCGCAGTCGCACAACGTAGCGGAGTGAACTTCATAGCGGCCACCGGCCTTTTTTGGACCGAGGAGCCTTGGCTCAGATTTTGGGAGACGGAGCGAATAGTGGGATGGTTGAGGCGCGATATTGAGGAAGGTATTCAGGGCGGCCCCTGCAAGGCCGGAGTGATAAAGTGCGCAACAGACCATCCGGGCATCACCGAAACTAATAAGAAACTGTTGCAGGTGGCAGCCAGGCTGCATCGTGAAACCGGCGTACCCATATCGACCCACACCACCGCGAAAAACCGCTCGGCGCTACAGCAACAGGATGTTTTGGAGGCAGAAGGCGTTGACCTTCGCCGCGTGCTCATCGGACATTGCGGCGATTGCGAGGATATAGCCTATCTGGAGCAAATCCTTTCACGGGGCAGCATCATCGGCATGGACCGTTTCGGTGCTGACCATGTGCTTGACTTCGAAAGAAGGGTGGCTGTTGTCGCTGAGCTGTGCAAGCGGGGCTGGGCCTCGCAAATGGTGCTGTCGCAGGACTACGCCAGCCGCCTGGATTGGTTCACCGACCAGGAAATAACTCGCATGGCCCCTAATTGGAGCTATCATCTCATATTGGAACGAGTGATTCCGGCCCTTAAACTGGCTGGGGTGAATGAAAGGCAAATCTGCCAGATGACAGTATTAACCCCGCGGACATTTTTCGAGCAGCAGGATGTTTATTAATATGGGCATATTGGACTCTGCCTTGATTATAGAAAATTTTAATGGTTAGCTGAATTTTAAAATTTTTGCTCATTATTTTTTAGTCATTTTTTTGGTTATTGTTCGTAAATTTATTCCATACTCTAAAAGTATGGAAAACATCTCGTAACCTGCTAAATAGTGAGGCTATCCAGTGGATTTTTCCTTTAGCAATGATGATAAAGCAAAATGCTCAGGTACATATTAAAACGTTTGCTGCAGGCCTTAGTCTGCCTGGTGGCGGTGACCATCATCGTGTTCACCT
>JASFOZ010000186.1:0-7789 GCA_050116255.1 Desulfarculaceae bacterium | reverse complement strand
CCAGCATGGTGAACTCGGGATTATGCCTCAGGCTGATGCCTTCATTGCGGAAGTTGCGGTTCAATTCGTATACGCGTTCCAGCCCTCCCACCACCAAGCGCTTCAGGTAGAGTTCGGGAGCCACGCGAAGATACAGTTTCATCCCCAGGGCATTGTGAAAAGTCTCAAAGGGGCGGGCGGTGGCCCCGCCGGGGATAATCTGCATCATGGGGGTTTCCACCTCCATGAAACCGTGCTCGCCCAGAAAACGGCGGACGCTGGAGACCACGGTGGAGCGGGTGTGGAATATCTCGCGCACCTTTTCATTCATGATCAGATCCAGGTAACGCTGGCGGTACCTCTGCTCCACATCGGTCAGGCCATGGAACTTCTCGGGCAGGGGCCGGTAGCTTTTGGTGACCAAGCTGAGCGAATCGGCCCGGAGGGTGAGCTCCTGGGTACGGGTGCGGAACAAAAAGCCCTTTACCCCTATGAAGTCCCCCACCTCTATCTTTTTAAACTGCGCATATGACTCCGGGCCCAGAACGTCCCTTTGCACATGAACCTGCAAGGAACCGGTGCGGTCGCGCAGTTTTAAAAAGGCCGCCTTGCCAAAGGAGCGCAGGGCCGTCACCCTGCCGGCCAGGAAAAACACCTCTTCCTGCAAGGCCTCCAAGCGGGCGGCATCCAGCCGGTCGAAACGGCTGCGGATGTCCGCGATCAGGTCGCGGGGACGAAAGGTGTTGGGGAAAAGCGGGACTCCTTGTTCCTTGAGATCGGCCGCTTTTTTCCGGCGTTGGAGGATAAGGTAATTCTCATCCAAAATCTTTTCGTTCTTCTTATTGGGGGGGGGCGGCCCTTTGCTCAAGGCGAAGCCTCCTATCTCACCTAAAGTTGGCAAGGCCCCTAAAACCGGGCCTTGCTATTTTTCTCACTAACTAGGCTACCTTATGTACGGCAGCCCCATTTATTTGTCAACCAGGGTTTGGATTGCCAAAAGTTAATATACTCCCTGGCTGCCTTTGAAAATAACCCGGACGGGCGCTGCTCTCCAAGGCCGGAATAAAAAAAGATTAATTTTCCGCGAATTTGTCTTTTTTTGTTGACACAAATGGACCCTATAACCATAATTATCGACTTGGTAGGGCCCGGCGCTGGCCGGGCCCTACCATTACGTGTGGAGACTCATACAGAGGACCAAACCGGCCACCTCGAGTGCAAAGGAAATGACGATCATGTTGTGTAAGACCACCAGAGAAGGGTATGACTGCGCCTTCATGTCCCAATCGGGCTGCAACTTCAACGGCGGCTCCTGTCACCCCGCTGTCGAGGCCTGTCAAGGCTGTGACCGCACCGTCACCAGCGGAGATATGGTCTATTGCCAAAGCTATCCCGATCCAGCGGCCAAGTGGCGCTACGGGACCTGCAACTTTGCCACCCATGTAAAGGGTGAAAGCCAAGAGGCACCCAAACTCAACCCCCTCAAGGCCAGCAAGCGCGCCGGCCGCGCCCGCTAGCCTTGTCCTGCCCTTGCCTGGGTAGACACCCAGGCCAGAACCAATAGCAAAAGGGGCGTCCCTGGGACGCCCTCGCTATTGCTCCATCTAGTTTAGAAAACACATCTCCGCTATTTTTCCCATGCCCATGGGCTGACGGTCAGGATTCCAAAAAATGAGCCTGTAGAGTTTTGTATGCCGGCTGGTGGTTTGAAATCAATCATGGGCAGATTTATTGCCGCAGGGCGCCAGGGCGGCCTTCAGGGGCAGGCCGGAACTTGTTCGATCACCCGGCCCTGGCTTAAAAAAGAAATGCCATTGCCCGCAAAGGTCCCTATCATCACCGACTCGATAACCGGCTGGCTGACTGGAGAGGCGGCGGTCCAGCGGACGATGAAGTTGGCTCCGGCCCCGCCTTTGGTGTCCTTCTCTTCCACCACATACTCAGCTGTGGCCAAGGGCCCCAATTTCGTGGGTTTATCCTGGTAGTTCTTGAGCTTGTTTCCATCGGTGTCGTAATAAACGACTTCAGTGATGGTGAGCGGTTTATTCATGTCAGTGTTCCTGACACTGAGGGTGACGGCCAAATTTAGTTCCCGTTTGATCTGGTAATAATAAATCTGGGAGTACACGGGCACATAAACCGTCTGCCCTTTTACGGCCTTGCAGCCGGAATCAGCTCCTCCAGGCTGTAGCCCCCACAAGCAAACACCCATGGCCAGCATGGCTGTCAGCATTAGCTTTTTGGTCATGGCCATCCTCCAAACGCCTCTTTAAAAAAGTTCATGGCCGCCAATGAGAGTAAGACTCTTATTGAAGCATTATAAGGTTTTTCCGGCTGCGGTTCTGGGAACTTTCTCCGAAAACGCCCCCGACACATCCAGAGCTCCAAAAACTGCGCCAGGCCGGTGATGACCAGCCTGGCGCAGGGAAGGCCAAAAGACAAGGCGAAAACAACAGGCCCTGCCCTTATCTTTTCATCAACTCATGCCAATCTCTCCAGGGCGGCCTGAATGCGGTCCATGCCCATGGCCAGTTGCTCCAATGAGGTCACAAAACTGAAACGCACGCACTTGTCCTCGCCAAAGGCCGCCCCGGGCACTGAGGCTACATGGGCCTCTTCCAAGAAATAGGCGGAAAGGTCCACCGAGCCCTCAATCAGGCGGTCACCGGCCTTTTTGCCGTAATAGGCACTGAAGTTGGGGAAAGCATAGAAAGCCCCCTGAATCGGAGAGCAGCTTACTCCAGGGAGGTCGTTTATCCGCTTCACAATGTAATTCCGCCGCTCCTGATAGGCTGCGGTCATGCGGGGCGGATCATCCTGGGGTCCGGTCAGGGCGGCCAAGGCCGCTTTTTGGGCCACAGAGCAGGGGTTGGAGGTCGACTGACTCTGAATCTTGGCGCAGGACCTTATCAAGGATTGGGGCCCGCCCATGTAGCCGATGCGCCAACCGGTCATGGCATAGGTCTTGGAGACGCCGTTTAAGGTTACGGTGTGCTCGTATATCTCGGGGCTCAAAGAGGCCGTGGCCACAAACTGGCGCCCGTCGAAAAGGCAGGCCTCATAGATCTCGTCGCTCAAGATTATCATCCCCGCCTCCACGCACACCTCGGCCAGGGCGGTCAACTCCTCTTTGCTGTACACGCAGCCGATGGGGTTGCTGGGGGAATTGATGAAGATGGCCTTGGTCTTGTCCGTGATCGCCTCCTTGAGCGCAGGCACGGTCAGCTTGAATCCCTGCTCCTGGAGGGTTGGAATAATGACCGGCTTACCCCCGGCCAGAATCACCATGGGCGGATAGCTTACCCAATAGGGGGCGGGAACGATGACCTCGTCACCGGCATCGAGCAGGGCCTGCATCACCAGATAGGAGGAATGCTTGCCGCCGGCGTTCACCATCACCTGGTCCAGGTTGTAATCAAGCCCGTTGTCTTTTTTGAACTTATCCACCACCGCCTGTTTGAGCTCCGGTATGCCGTCGGCCGCGGTATAGCGGGTGAATCCCTGGTCGATCGCCTTTTTAGCGGCCTCGCAGATGTGGGCCGGAGTGTCGAAATCAGGTTCGCCGCCGCCGAAGCTGATCACATCCACACCGGCGGCGCGCAGCTCGGCCGCCTTGGCGGTCACCGCCAGGGTGGGAGACGGCTGAATGCTCATAACTCTGTTGGCAAGTTCCATTTGAAGCCTCCTGGAGTTCACTAACCTAACTGTAAGAAATTTGTTCTCTGGCGCTTGACACGCCCTGGAGTCGCCTAGTCTGCCCTCTCTGGACCGGCTGTGGCAACTTTTTTTTCGGTTAATGATTTCAACGCGCGGCAGGGTCGAAAGCCGGTTTAATCAGCTCTTCTTCTGCGCTATCAGGATCGTCCGCATTTAATAGCACCAAATTGCGCAGGTGTACATAAGTCTCCGGATCCAGGGAAGTAAACTCAATGGCGGTTCCTTCTGGCGTGGACCGGATCACCTTCCCCTGCATGCGTAAGGTGGGGGTGTCGCTGCCTTCAGCCATAAGGCGGATGCTCACATCACAATGCTGGCCCGAGCTCAAAGCCAGATCACCGACCAAGAACACGCCCTTTAGGCTCAGGTCTTCAGTCTGTAAACCGTCTGCGTTCACACCCTGGGCCTGCACCTGGGCCACGGTGTGAAAATTCACGCGGGTACGCTGGCGGCGGTTATCCACGATCAACTCCTTATATGCCTTATTATTTTAATATAACAGGTGGCCGGTCGGCGCTCAAGCACAGGCGCCGGGAATGGGTTTGACAAAGCCTCTAGCGCGCGGTATGGATTGGTGGCGGGTGGCTGGGTTTGCATTTTACTCGTTAAGCCCCACCCGGAACATATGCTGGGGGAGCTGTAAGAGGCTGAGAGTACGCTGGCAGCAAACGGCGTAGACCCCTTGAACCTGTTGGGTAATGCCAACGCAGGGAAGCAATCCGACGCTTGTGAAAAGGGCCGGTTCCCCTGCAGGGCCGGCCCTAATCAGTGCGCGGTCCGGAAAGGAAAAATCATGCTGGATGAAGTGGTAATCACCAAGGCGATCATTAACCGATATATGGAAAAGCTCCAGGCCAACCTGGAGCTGGACGCCGCCATTGTGGGCGGGGGGCCGGCGGGATTGGTCGCGGGCTACAAGCTGGCCAAGGCCGGATTCAAAACCGCCCTTTTCGAGCGCAAGCTTTCCATAGGCGGGGGCATGTGGGGCGGCGGCATGATGATGAACGAAATCGTGGTCCAGGATGAAGCCAAGGGCATCTTGGACGAATTCGGGGTGCCCACCCGGGAATTCGAGCCGGGCTATTTCACCGCCGACAGCGTCCTATGCGTATCCACCCTGTGCTCCCAGGCGGTGCGGGCCGGGCTCACCATCTTCAACCTGATAAGCGTGGAAGATGTCATGGTGCGCGACAACCGCGTAGACGGCCTGGTGATAAACTGGACCGCGGTGGAGATGGGGGGGCTGCATGTGGATCCCCTGACCATCCGCTCCCGCTACACCATTGACGCCACCGGGCATGCCGCCGAGGTGCTCAATGTAATCGCCCGCAAGGTGGACGCCGAGCTGTTCACCAAGACCGGCGGAGTGGTGGGCGAGCGCTCCCTGTGGGCGGAAGTGGCTGAAAACCACACCCTGGACAATACCCGCGAGGCCTTTGGCGGCGTTTTCACCGCCGGCATGTGCGCCAATGCGGTCTTCGGCTCCTACCGCATGGGGCCGGTTTTCGGGGGCATGCTGCTCAGCGGCGAGCAGGCCGCCCGCATGGTGGCCGAGAAACTGAAAGAAGAGAAAAAAGGCTGAGCCCGGCCTCCCGGCTTTTCCAAAAACTCTTGACTGGGCCGGCTTCTCGGTTTAAGCAAGGACCAGAGACCGGCGCCCGCCAGCAGGCTATTTTCAAGGGCCTCTGGGGGGCTTGCAAGGGAAGACGGTGCGATTCCGTCGCGGTCCCGCCGCTGTGACCGGGTACGAACGCCGCGGGCAAGCCACTGCCCGCCTTTAGGGCGGGCGGGAAGGCGCGGCCAGTAGGGCGATCCGGAAGCCAGAAGACCTGCCGGTCCTTAGGGGACTCAGCCGCCGAGGAGCGGCGCCTGATCTATTGATCGGCATTACCAGCAAGGGTCCCCCTTAAAGGGGCGATGAAGAAAACGGGTGCAATCCCCCAGCCTCCAGGCGAGGCGGGGGTTTTTATTTTGGGGAGCCGGAAGATGAAAACAGACCCCTATGTAAACAAGTTGGTAATCAAGGGCTTAAAGATAGGGCTGGCCCTTGCCTTGGCCATGATGGCCTACGGGTCCATTGCCCCCTGCCCGGCTGCGGAGATAAGCTTCAAAGACAGCCGGGGCCAACAGATATTACTGAAAGCGCCGCCCCGGCGGGTGGTTTCCCTGGTGCCCGCCATCACCGAGATGATCTACGCCATCGGCGCCCAAGACAACCTAGTGGGTGTGACCATTCACGATAAAACCCCCTTTGGGGTGCAAGCCAAGGCCTTGGTTGGAGGGTTCTTCAACCCTTCCCTGGAACGGATCCAGGCCCTTAACCCTGACCTTATCTTCGTGTCCAGCCTGCATAATGCGGTGCGCCAGGCGTTCAAGGGTACAAGGGTGGCCCTGGTGGAGATCCGGTCTCACTCCCTGAAGGAGATACACGCCCACATCAAGCTGATGGGCTCCCTCTTCGCCAGACCCCAAGAGGCCCTTGGGGTGGTGAACAGAATCCAAGGCCAAGTACATACCGTGGCCCGCAAGGTTGCCAAGATTCCGCCCCAGGGGCGCAAGCGGGTGATGCGCCTCATGGGCGCCCAGCCGGTAAGCACCCCTGGGGACGACTCCTTTCAAAACGATTTCATCCGCGCCGCCGGGGGAGTGCCGCCCCGCCTGGGTAAAAAGGGGCAGATCGTGACCATGACCCTTAAGGAGTGGCAGGCCTATAACCCTCAAGTCATCTATGTCTGCGGAGGCAGAGTGGAAAAGGTCCGGAAGCTTCTCTCAACGCCAGGCTGGGGTCAGGCCGAGGCCGTGGCTAAAGGCCGAATCATCTCATTTCCCTGTGACCTCACTTGCCGGGCCTCGGTGAATGCCGGCAGTTTCATCGCCTGGCTGGCTTCCCGCATTTATGCCGATGAGTTTACCCGCGCCCAAAACCAGGTGGACAAACCGGGAGTGCTGCAAAAGACTCCCATTAATCTGGACCTGGATTATCTGCAATGGGCCGGCTTGGTAAAAAGCCGGTTCATGGACAATGAATGCCAAACCCTGCTTTTACAGTTCAAACAAGGCCAAGACATCCTTTCCACTTTGGAAGGGTTTCGCTCCGGAATCACCGGGGTGGGCAACAACTATCTGCCTCCACCCCTTTGGGGCCCTTTGCACCGCCTGGGGCTGGGGCCAACCATGGCGGGCCTGCAAAAGGTGCTGGGCCTTAACCCGCAAGCCACCAGCCTGCTGGTCACGGGCGCGAATATGGGTAATCTGGCAATGAAAACGGCCCGTTATCAGGCCCTGGCCGCTCATGCCCTGGTCACAGCCGGAGTCAGGGGAAACGCCCTGCGCGCAGGCGCTGATGAAGGCAAATACCTGGGGCCGGGGACCATAAACATAATCCTGCTCAGCAACCGCAAGCTGAGTCCCCGGGCCATGACCAGGCTCTTGATAACCGCCACTGAGGCCAAGACCGCGGCCCTTAATGACTTGGACATACGCTCCAGCTATCAGCCCCGGCTGTATAAGGCCACGGGCACAGGCACGGACAATATCATTGTGGTGCAGGGGCAGGGTCCGGATGCGGATCTCAGTGGCGGCCATACCAAACTAGGGGAGCTGGCGGCCAAGACTGTTTATCTGGGGGTGCGGGAGGCGGTGGCCAGGCAGAACCGGATGCGGGCCGGCCGACATATTTTCGCCCGCCTGGCCGAGCGGCGGATCCGTCCCGGAAGCCTGGCCCGGCAATGCTATCCCCAAGACCCGGCCAGCGCCAAGCGCCTGGGCCTGGAGCTGGAGGCCCTGCTTATGGACCGCCGCCACAGCGCCTTTGTGGCCTCGGCCCTGGCCCTGGAGGACGCCTGGTGGGCGGGCCGACTCAGCAATATGGATGCCTGGCGTCAGCATTGCCTGCAGCAGGCTGAGATGGTGGCAGGAGCACCGCTAATGGGTAGGAGCCCGGCCGGCCTGGGGAAATCAGGAGCCGGTCCCTTGGATTGGGCCTTGGCAGCCCTGGCGGCCGGCGCCGCCGGAAAACTGAATCTGCCGCCGCCCCGTTTTCAGATCTTTAAGGGGCCGGATGACTGCGGCTGTCCCCATAAACAGCAGCCCT
>JASFOZ010000185.1:0-7794 GCA_050116255.1 Desulfarculaceae bacterium | reverse complement strand
TAGGCATCTCTGTAGCCTTGAGCCTTTATCAGCTTTACACAGCGGGCATTTATGCCCTGACCGCCCTGGTGCAGCGCTCCCTCCATCTGGGCGCGATCCTTTGCCTCACCTTTCTTCTGAGGCCCCCTTTCCCCGGCGCCGCCAAGGACCGGCCCTCTTTCTGGTTTTTTCTGGACTGGCTTTTGGCCTTGGTAACGGTTTTCTGTGTTTATTACATATGTGACAACCTGACCGCGATCTTTGAGCGCCAGGGGGACTGGCTGCTCAACGACCTGATAGTCAGCATATTGGGAACCATTTTGGTTCTGGAGGCCTGCCGGCGGGTCATCGGCGGAGTGATGGCCGGGATCTGTTTTGCCGCCCTGATTTACGCCTACACCCTGGGCGATATCATCCTGGCCATATTGGGGTGCATGCTGGTGGTCCGGGTCTGCCGCCGGCCCTGGCACTGGCTGACGCTTTTGGTTTGCGCCGTAACCGTGGGATACGGGCTGTATGGCCATTATTATGAGCCATATCTTTTCGATATGTTTTTGCATAAGCCTTACAGCATCGAGCGCATCACCACCACTCTGTGGCTCACCACCGAGGGCATATTCGGCCTGCCCATAGGCGTGGCCGCGACCTTTGTATTCGTCTTCGTGCTCTTTGGCGCGTTTTTGGAGGTGACCGGCGGGGGGCAGTTCTTCATTGATCTGGCCTATGCCCTCACCGGCCGGTTTTCGGGCGGGCCGGCCAAGACCAGCGTCATTGCCAGCGGCTTCATGGGCAGCGTCTCCGGATCGGCGGTGGGCAATGTGGTGGCCACCGGTTCCTTCACCATACCCATGATGAAAAAAGTCGGTTACCGGCCCCATGTCGCCGGGGCCATCGAGGCGGCGGCCTCCACCGGCGGCCAGCTCATGCCGCCCAGTATGGGCGCCGGCGCTTTTTTGATGGCCGAATTCACCAACACCAGTTACCTGACCATCATCAAGGTGGCCCTGGTGCCGGCCATTATGTATTACCTGACCGTGCTTATGTTCGTCCATTTCGAGGCCAAAAAGTACGGGCTGGAAGGTCAGCCCAAGGAAAGCCTGCCCCAGGTGGGAAAGGTGCTGCTCAGCGGCATCCATTTCATTCTGCCGGTGGGCATTCTCATCCTGGTCCTGGTGCTGAACTACTCGCCTATGTTTTGCGGATTTGTGGCCGTGGTCTCGATTGCGGCGGTCAGTCTGGCCTTTAACACAATCTTGTTGGGCGCGGGCAAGCTGGAGATACCCAGCAGCCAGGGCGGCAAATATGCCGCTTTTTTGCGTAAAGAGTCCAGCGCCATCTTCAAGGCCCTGGAACGTGGCGCCAAAAACGCAGTAATGGTTTCAGTGGCCTGCGCGGCGGCTGGCATTATCGTGGGCATGGTTACCCTCACCGGCATGGGGCTTAAGTTTTCCAGCCTGGTTCTGGACCTTTCCTTCGGGATCAAGGCCCTGGCCATAATCCTCATCGGAGCGGCCTCACTGGTCCTGGGCATGGGGCTGCCGGTGACCGCCTCCTACATTGTACTGGCCACCTTGGCCGGCCCCGCCTTGCTGGACCTGGGAGTACCCTTGATGGTGACCCATATGATCGTCTTTTGGTATTCCCAGGATGCCAACGTAACCCCCCCGGTCAGCCTGGCCAGTTTTGCAGGAGCCGGTGTGGCCGGAGCCAATCCCATGGAAACCGCCTTTGTTTCCTGGAAGCTGGCCAAGGGGCTTTACATCATCCCCATCGTGATGGCCTACCGGCCGCTCTTGGGCATGGGCAAGGATTATGACTTGTTCCATTGGGAGGTCGGGCTCACCATGCTCACCTGCAGCCTGGGCCTGGTGGCATTCGCCGCCGCCCTGGAGCGCTATTTGTTCCGTCACGCCACCTGGCTGGAGACAATTCTCTTCTGCCTGGCGGCGGTGGGGCTCTTTTTGCCCGACCTAAGGCTGCCTGAGGGAGGGGTCTGGTGGTTGCCCGGCGTCAAGGTGATACCCGGTTACCTATTGGACGCCGTAGGTTTAGCCATATTTGTCTTGGTTGTGCTTATGCAGCGTTTTTACAGGCCTAAAAAACCGGGCAATAAAGCCGCCGCTGCCTGAAATGGATAACCAATTACCCTGGGAGTGCTTACAGACATGAACCTTCTTCTTTCCTTGAACAAAGCCCTCACCCTCTGGCCCCAGCGCGAGGCCGTGGTGGAGGGAAATCTGCGCTACAGCTACCAAGAATTCGGACAGCGGGTCAACCAGCTGGCCCGAATTCTGCGGGCCAAGGGCCTGGAGCCTGGCAAGGTGGCGGCCATTGTGGCCCCCAATGTCCATCAATATTTGGAGACTTACTATGCCTGCGCCCTCTTGGGGGCGGTGCTCAATCCGATTAACTTCCGCCTGGCCCCTAGGGAGACGGCCTTTATCCTAAACGACTCCGGCGCTGAAATCCTTTTGGCCCACACCGACTTTGCCGCTGACATGGAAAAGACTGTGGCGCAAACAGGGCAGGTAAAGCACTTGATATGGATCGGCGATGGCGATTGTCCTGAATGCGGCGTGGAGGCCTGTTCATATGAAGATGCCCTGGCCCATGAGAAGCCGGATACTATCAAAGGCCCATACCCTGAGGCGGGTGATTTGGCGCATCTTTATTACACCAGCGGCACCACCGGCAAGCCCAAGGGCGTGATGCTGACTCATGGAAACGTGGCGTTTCATTCTCTGTCCGCGATTGCGGAGCTTAATCTGAGCGATGCCGACACCTGGATTCATGTGGCCCCGCTTTTTCACCTGGCTGACGCCTGGGCCACTTTCGCCATCACTTGGGTGGGCGGCCGGCATTTATGTGTGCCTTATTTCGAGGCCGGAGAGGTATTAAAGGCCATCCAGGAAGAGAAAGTGACCATCAGCAACATGATCCCCACCATGCTGAATATGATGGTCAACCATCCCCAGGTCGGCGAATACGATTACTCCTCCCTGCGGGCCTTGCTCAGCGGCGGGGCGCCCATAGCCCCGGAGACGGTGCGCCGCATAGTAGATACATTCGGCTGCGATTACATTCAGACCTACGGTATGACCGAAACCAGTCCTTACCTGACCGTCAGTATCCTGAAAGAGCACATCAAGGCCCTTCCGGCTGACAAACAATTGCAGACAAAGAGCCGCACCGGCCGGCCCTTCATCGGAGTGGAGCTTAAGGTGGTGAGGACCGATGGAAGCGAGGTGGCAAAGGACGACCAGGAAGTGGGCGAGATAGTGGTGCGGGGCCCCATTGTCACTCCGGGCTACTGGAATAGGCCCGAGGCCACGGAAGAGGCCTTCAGTGAGGGCTGGCTGCATACCGGAGACCTGGCGGTTATAAATGAAGAGGGCTATGTCAACATAGTGGACCGCAAAAAAGACATGATCGTGACCGGGGGTGAGAATGTCTATTCCACGGAGGTGGAATACGTCCTATATGAGCATCCCCAGGTTTTGGAGTGCGCGGTGATCGGCATACCGGACCCAAAGTGGGGAGAGGCCATAAAGGCGGTGGTCGTCCCCAAACCCGGCACCCAACCCAGCCAAACGGAATTGATAGAATTCGTCAAGGAACGCCTGGCCCGTTACAAGGCTCCCAAGAGCGTGGACTTTGTGGGGGAAATCCCCAAGACCGGCAGCGGTAAAATATATAAAAAAGGGCTCAAAGACAAATACTGGCAAGATAAAGACCGGCGGGTGGGTTAAGGCCTGGGCGGCCCTGCCATTAAGCTGGTGGTTCGGTTTGGCTTCCGGCTTAAGGCGCCTGCCAGGGCGGTGACGATTTTGTTGACCGTCCAGCCGGATCGAACCAGCCGGCGACCTGTCCAAGATAATTTTACCGACCGAATTGAGTCTTTAATCTTACGGTGTTGGCCTAGTTGGCAAAAGTGGGGCCAAAGGCGTTATAATGGGGCACCAACAGTTACGCGGTACGCTCACTCAGGAGCCGAGCATTGGAAGCAAGTCCGTCTAGCCGGATCAGAATATATGCCCTGATTCTGGCTATACTATGGACAGGCTTGGTGGCGGCTTCACTTTCCCTTTTCCTTTACCACGAGCATGAGGCCATACTGGGCAGCGCCAAGGTGGCGGCCCGCTCTCATTTCACTTTGGGCATCCTTTACCGTCACTGGCAGACCATGCAAAACAATAAGGACGCCCCGGTAGGCCCTAGGCGCGCCCCGGCAGACTCCCCCCCAGCTCACCAGGGCAAGACCTCTTCACCTCCAGGCCGTATCCCGGGCAAAATCCATCCTGCCTACGAAACCCGGCGCACCTCCATTCTGGGTATTAAGGACGAGGGAGTCTCCACCCATATAACCAGCCTGAATCCGATCCGGGCTGAAAACGCTCCTGATGAGTGGGAGCACCAGGCCTTGGAGGCCTTTGTCTTGGGACATAGGGAGGTGAGCATACAAGTCGCCTGGGAAGGGCGAACCTATCTGCGTTTGATGCGGCCGGTATTTACCGAGGAATCCTGTCTTAAATGCCATGAGGGTCAGGGTTATAAGGTGGGAGCGGTGTGCGGCGGCATTGGGGTGATGGTTCCCTTGGAGCCTTATTTGGCCATAAAGAGCGAGAAAGACCAAGTTGCCTGGCTGGGCCATATCTTCTTCTGGTTATTGGGTTTTTCAGCCCTGGTAGTTGTAACTCATAAATTGAATATTAAAGCCGCCGAGCGGGACCTCGCCAAAAGGGCTTTGGTGGAGAGTGAGGCCCGTTACAGCCAGATATTCACCAACAATCTGGCCATAATGTTTGTGGTTGATCCCAAGGACGGCGCCATTTTGGAAGCCAACCAGGCGGCATGCGATTTCTACGGCTACACCCCGGCAGAGTTTTCCAAAATGAGAATAACGGACCTTCACACCCTGCCGGCGGAAAGAGTGATGCAAAAGCTGCGGGAAACTCTGGAAGCAGGCAATAAACACGTCGAGATGAAGCACCGTTCGGCGACAGGCCAACTGAATCAGGTAGAGGTGTACATCAGCACCATTGAAATGCACAAACACACGTTTTGGCACTGCCTGGTACATGACATAACCGAACGACGGCATATATCGGAAGTCTTGGGGCGTCAAAAACATTATCTGGCTGCAATGGGGCAAGCTATTGAAGTTTTGACCGCCACCCGGGATTTGGACCAGCTGCTCCGAGCCATACTGGTGCAGGCAGCTGAGCTTCTTGATACTTCTCACGGCTGGATAGCCACCCTTGAGGAGGGGGCGCAAGATCTGGTTGCAAAGTGTGGGATCGGGCTGTTTAGACAGCGATTGGGCTGGAAGGTGGCGGCTGGCCAGGGGGTGTCGGGAAGGATCTGGAAAACAGGGGAGCTTTTTCTGGAGGAAGACTTTCAGCAGCTATCCAACCGCGCTCCTGGAAAGGGCCTGGAGCAGGTTCACCCCGTTGTGGGTGTGCCCCTCAGATCCCAAGGCAAGTTTGCCGGCGTACTCGGCTTGGGCCGGACCGAACGGAGCCGGGTCTTCACTGATGAAGAAGTGACCTTGCTGACCGAGTACGCCAGCCTGGCATCGTTGGCCTTGGAAAAAGTGGATCTGGGCATATCGGCAAAGAGAGAGCTGTTTGAACACCAGCGGGTGGAGGCGCAACTCAGGCAGAGAAACTACTTTAGCAGCGCCCTGCAGGAAATCACTTTGGGCCTCATGAACAGGCTGGAACTCTCGGATCTTCTGGAAACCTTGATAGCCAGGGTGGGAGAACTCATAGAGGCACCGCACTCTGTAATCGCCCTGTTGAGTGACGACGGTACAGAGTTGGTGAACGTGGTCGCTTTAGGCGCCATAAAGGACAGGGTGGGACAGACCGTCAGGCCGGGTGAAGGGGTCGCGGGAAGGGTACTGAATTCTGGAGAGACTATTTCCATTGAAGAGTACAGAAGCTGGGAGGGGCGCCTGGATGCTCCGGCATTGCAGGCCATGGGGCCGGTTGCGGCCGCACCCCTTAAATCCGGGGCCCAGGTTACGGGAATCTTGCAGGTTGCCCGGTTTGTGGGCGAGAGGCCGTTTAGCAGCCAAGAGATGTCGGTGTTGGAGGAGTTCGCCCGCTTGGGAGCGGTGGCCTTGGACAATGCCCGCCTCTATTCAGCGGTGCAAGAGGAACTGGCCGAACGCAAGCGGGCCCAGATGCATCTCAGTGAGAGTGAGGAAAACTACCGGCAGACCTTCGAGGGTTCGCCAGACGCCATTGGCATCAGCGAGATGAGCAGCGGCCGTTTTCTGGAGGTGAACCAGGGCTTTTGCCGGCTCACCGGCTTCTCCCGTGAAGAGGTGCTGGGTAAGGGCTATTTTGAGCTCGGGGTCTTTGAAAGCGCGGCTCAATGGGAGCGGCTGGCCGAGATAGTGAAGGAAGACGGGTTTATCGATAATGCTGAACTCAGATTGGGACGGGCAGACGGCACCTACTTTGAGGCGGCCTTTTCGGCCCGCCCCATCAAATACCAGAACAGCGATTGTCTGGTGGTGGTGATCAAGGACATCACTCCACTTAAGCAGGCAGAGATAGAAAAAACCAAACTTGAGGCCCAACTACAGCAGTCCCAAAAAATGGAGGCAGTGGGCACTTTGGCCGGAGGCGTTGCCCATGACTTTAACAACATTCTGCAGGCTATATTCGGTTATACCCAGTTAATGCTGAGCAATGAAAGCCTGAATGAAGAAGGCCGGCGCCACCTCAACCAGATCGAGCACGCCGCCAGCCAGGCTGCCGAGCTGGTCAGGCATTTGATGACCTTTAGCCGCAAGATCGAAAGCCAGCCCAAACCGGTGGACCTGAACCATTATGTGCAGTTGGTATACGGCCTTTTGGGAAGAACCATTCCCAAGATGATCGAAATCAAATTGGATCTGGCCCAGGACCTCAAAATAGTCTCTGCAGACGCCAATCAGATGGAACAGGTGCTTTTGAATCTGGTAACCAACTCACGCGACGCCATGCCCCAAGGGGGAAAGCTCACCATTCAGACCGTCAATGTGAACCTTGATGAAGAATTCTGCCGCAACCATCCTGATGCGCAGCCCGGCGAGTATGTGAGGCTGAGTGTGTCCGACACCGGCAAGGGTATGGACGAGGAGACCGCAGCCCATATATTCGAGCCTTTTTTCACCACCAAAGGTCCGGGCCAGGGCACAGGGCTGGGGCTGTCCACAGTATATGGAATCGTCAAGAGCCATGGCGGGCTCATTACCTGCTATAGCCAGCCCCGGGAAGGCACAACTTTTGATATTTTTATCCCGGTTCAACCGGAGTTGGGAATGGCGCCGGTCGAAGAAGAGAAGGAAGAGCCGGTGTCAGGGGGTGACGAAACCATTCTGCTGGTTGACGATGAGCAGGCGGTATTGGATATAGCCTCCGAGTTATTGACCGCCAACGGCTACAAAGTCGTCACCGAAAAAAACGGCGAAGATGCCCTGGCCCGATACAAAGATGAAGGCCAAAAGATAGATCTGGTTATTTTGGATCTGGGCATGCCGGGTATGGGGGGGTTCAGGTGCCTGCGGGAACTGGTAAAGGTTGATCCTCAGGTCAGGATCCTAATCGCCAGCGGATACACAGGCAAGGCCGAACGCGAAGACATCGAGGCCTTTGGCGCCAAGGACTATATTGCCAAGCCCTACCGTCTAAACGATCTTTTGGCCAAGGTAAGGGAGATTTTGGATCAACCGTCTTAGTGGCCAGCCTCCACTAAATAGAGGGCTAGGCCCTCTTTTTTTTCCACACCTTGCCGCCTATGGCCACCGCCAAGTAGGCACCC
>JASFOZ010000184.1:0-7798 GCA_050116255.1 Desulfarculaceae bacterium | reverse complement strand
GCATCATGGCCACGGTGCTCGTGACCTATGTCATCTTGTTCATTTTCTTCGGGGCCTTTCTCAAGGCCTCCGGAGCCTCTCGTTTCTTTCTGGACCTGCCCATGGCCTTGGCCGGCCGCACCGTGGGGGGACCGGCCAAAGTGGCGGTCATGGCCTCGGGCTTTTTCGGCTCCGTGTCGGGCAGCGCCATCGCCAACACCGTGTCCACCGGCACCTTCACCATCCCTTTGATGAAAAAGGCCGGCTTCAGGCCCCATGTGGCCGGGGCCATCGAGCCCTCCGCCTCCATAGGCGGTATGTTCATGCCCCCCATCATGGGGGCCGGCGGCTTTATCATGGCCGAAATGACCGAGATCCCCTACGTGGACATCATGCTCATGGCCGTTTTTCCGGCGGTCATTTACTTTCTCTCCGTCTTTGTCATGATCCATTTTGAGGCCAAACGCTACGGGCTGGTGGGCATCCGCGACGAAGACGCCCCCACCGCCCTGCGGATACTCAAAGAACAATGGCTGTTGTCCCTGCCTCTGGTGACAATCGTGGTGATGATGCTTATGGATTATTCGCCCGGTTATGCAGCCTATGCGGCCACGGTGGGATGCGCCTTTGTGGGGCGGATGATGCCAAATGAAGAGTGCGCCCTGGAGACGATTATTCGCCGGGCCATGCAATATTGTCTGGCGCCTTTATTGGTAATCGTGGTGGTGTGCAGGTTTTATTTGGGATTCACCTGGCTCGACTCCTGCCTTTTGGGCCTTATCGGCACCTATATTGTAAATCCCCGCAGCCCTAACGGCCGCATGAAATGGAAAGATATTATAGGCGCCATGATCGACGGCTCCCGCAACACCCTGATTATCGGCGCCACCGTGGGCGTCATCGGTATAATCGTGGGCACCATTCAGTTAACCGGCATCGGCCTTAAGTTCTCTCAAATCATTATCGAGCTTTCCATGGGCTATTTGCCCCTGGCCATAATCCTCATCGGCCTGGCCTCGCTGGTTCTGGGCATGGGGGTGCCGGTGACAGCCGCCTATTTGATCACGGCCGTATTGGCGGTGGGGGCGGTGACGGACATGATGTCCCGCAGCATGTGGGGGATAGGATTCCAGGAGTTGCAGCTTCCTTTGGGGGAACTCCTGCCGGACGACCCCAAACGGCTGGAGCTGGCGGCCAAGGTCTCTTGGGCCTTGATTGCCTCGCACATGATTGTCTATTGGTTCAGTCAGGATTCCAACATCACCCCGCCGGTCTGCGTGGCTGCCTATGCCGGGGCGGCCATCGCCGGCTCCGATCCCTGGAAAACAGGCTGGACTTCCTTTAAGTTCGCCAAAATGCTCTATATCGGTCCTTTCCTTTTCGCCTTTTCGCCTGCCTTTTTATTGGGCGGTCCGGGCCATTTCGTGAGCTGGGGGGAAATGGTGATGACCATGGGCACCATTGTCCTGGCCACCATCGCCTTTGGCAGCTTGACCATGGGTTATTTCCTCTGCCCCACCAACTTGGTGGAATGGGCCATATTCGCACTGGCCACGGCCCTGCTCTTCTTCCCCAAGCTGTTGAATTGGGCCACAGGCCTGAACCTGCCCCTTATAGTGGGGGATGTGGTTGGCATCGGCTTATGGGTGCTGGTCTATTTCATGCAAAAGCTGCGCATTAAGCGAAACCCCGATCTGACCCTCCCCATTTATGAGCGTTTAAAAAAGAAGACCGCCGGGGCATAGGATTCTCTTATCGGGGAGCACCTAAGGCCGCCGCCGGCGGCCTATCATCAGCCTGGCTGAAAATGGCTGAAACAAACCGGGACTTTTTAGGTTGACAGGACCGCGGGGGCGTGCTCATATGACATATCTGAAATATCAGATATAACATTTAACGGCCCGTCACCAATTGGCGCCCTCCCCAGAGGCTGTATAACGCATGAATTCAGACTCAAACCTATCGCCTGATTCAGCCCCCCCCCGCTTGGAAGGAATACAGGTGCCGCCCTCACTGCGCGAGGTGGCACTGGACTCAATCAAGCGGGCCATCATGGACAACACCCTGCAACCCGGCGAAATAATCAACGAAGGTATCTTGGCCAAAAGCCTGGGCATATCCAAAACCCCGGTGCACGAGGCCTTGTTGGATCTAGCCGCCCGGGGCTTTGTCACGCTGTTGCCGCGCAAAGGGGTGCAGATCAATGTCTTGACCCTGGAGGATATAAAAAACCTCTACGAGTTTCGCCGGGCCATTGAAACCACTATTATTCGCCGTATCACCAAAAACCTCAGCGACGATGACATAATCCAGATCGAAGACGTTCACGGCCAGGCCCTGAAGGCAACCAAAAAAGACGACCGGCTTGCCTATATAAAGGCCGACCGCCAGTTCCACCATCTGTTGGCTACTCTTTCCTGCAACACCTACATGATCTCAGCCCTGACCAATGTGCGGGATCTCATCGACTGGATGGGAATGAAGGCCTTGGTCCGTGACCAACGCATCCATGAAGTGAACCAAGAACATATCGATCTGATTGAAAAGCTTAAAAAGCGGGATGTATCCGCAGCGGTCAAGAGCATGGCTCAACACATTTTATTGACCGAAAAAAACGTACTGGCTTGGAAGCAAGAAAAAAGCAGTTAACCATTCCCCGGCCTAATTCGGCTTCGCTTTCCGGGGATTGAGTTCCCTGGAGACAAAGAAAAGCCGCCAGCGGCTGGGGCGTTAAAAGAGAAAGAAAGGGCTAGCCATGAGGGTTGACCTGAATTGCGACATGGGTGAGAGCTTTGGGGCTTACGCCATGGGTATGGACCAAGAGGTCATGAAGTACATAACCAGCGCCAATATCGCCTGCGGCTGGCATGCAGGCGACCCATTGGTGATGGATAACACCGTAAAAATGGCGGCAGAGAATGGTGTGGGCGTGGGAGCCCATCCCGGCTATCCGGATCTGATGGGTTTCGGCCGGCGCAACATGGATTGCACCTTTGCTGAGATAAAAAACTACGTGATCTATCAGGTGGGCGCCCTGGGGGCCTTTTGCGACGTGCACAAAGCCAAGCTGGCCCATGTAAAGCCGCACGGCAACCTTTACCTGACCG
The DNA here is from genome assembly GCA_050116255.1 of Desulfarculaceae bacterium. Classification (GTDB taxonomy): domain Bacteria; phylum Desulfobacterota; class Desulfarculia; order Desulfarculales; family Desulfarculaceae; genus JASFOZ01. The sequence continues at coordinate 4,712 of JASFOZ010000184.1, read as the reverse complement.
CAGTGGAAGACGAAAACGTGGCCCGGGCCATTGCCGAAGGCATAGTCAGCATGAATCCCAAGCTTTTCTACGTGGCCCTGGCCGGGGCCAAGGGCGAGATGATGACCCGCATAGGTGAGGAAGTGGGGCTGAAGGTCTGCTACGAGGCCTTCCCCGACCGGGCCTACACTGCGGAGGGCACCCTGGTCTCGCGGCGGCAGCCCGGGGCGGTGATCAAGGACCCCCAAGAGGTGGCCGACCGGGCCCTGATGATGGCCAAAGAGGGCAAGATCAAGGCCATAGACGGCACCGTGATCCCCTTGCGCCCGGACACCTTCTGCGTCCATGGCGACACCCCCGGGGCCGTGGACCTGGTGCGCTCCATCCGCGAGCAGCTGGAGTCCGAAGGCGTGGAGGTCAAGCCTTTGGCGGACCTGTCATAACAAGGAGGTTTTTAGGTGGCGGGCCTATTTAAAAAGCCGGTCATAAGGCTATCCGGCGACCGGGGTTTGCTGGTGGAGTTCGGTGACGCCATAGACCCCGAAATAAACCGTAAGGTCAGGGCCATGTTCATGGCCTTGACCCACGAGTCGCCCGGATGGGTGGTGGAGGTGATCCCCACCTACCGTTCCCTGGTCATCCTCTATGACCCCATTAAAATACACCCCAGGGAGATTGAACAATACCTGGAGGAGCTATCCGGACGGCTGTCTCAGTTCGAGATACCGCCTCCGGCTACCACCGAAATACCGGTGTGCTATGGGGAAGAACTGGGTCCGGACCTGCCTTTTGTGGCTGAAAACAACAGCCTGACGCCTGAGGAAGTGATCAAGCTGCACTCGGAGCCCTCATATCAGATCTTCATGATAGGCTTCACCCCCGGATTCCCATTTCTGGGGGGGCTGTCCGAAGCCCTGTTCACCCCCCGCCTGGAAACCCCCCGCACGGCAGTGCCCGCGGGGTCAGTGGGGATCGCCAACAATCAGACCGGCATCTACCCCATCGAGAGCCCGGGGGGATGGCAGCTCATCGGGCGCACCCCGGTTAAGCTCTTCGATCCCTCCCGGGAAAATCCCTTTTTGCTCAAGGCCGGCGACCTTCTTAAATTCCGGCCCATCTCCAGAGAAGAGTACGACGGCCTGGCCCAGGGGGAGGCTGCCTGATGGATGTTTTCAAAGTAATCGAACCCGGCCTCTTCACCACTGTCCAAGACCTGGGCCGCTATGGGTCGCAGCAGTTCGGGGTGCCGGCGGCCGGGGCCCTGGACGGTTTCTCCTGCCGGGCCGCCAATCTCTTGGTCGGCAACCCCGAGGTAGCCGCGGTGTTGGAAATGACCTTCATGGGCGCCCGCCTGGAGGTATTGGCGCCGGCCATGGTGGCGGTGTGCGGGGCGGAGATGCCGGTGCTTGTGAACAAAAAGCCCCAAGCAACCTGGACCTCATTTGCAGTTCAGGCCGGAGATGTCCTGGCCTTGCCGGCCGCTAAAAAAGGGATCAGGTCTTATCTCGCCGTCAGCGGCGGCATAGACGTGCCCCTGGTGATGGGCAGCCGCTGTACTTATGTGGGCGCCCGCTTGGGCGGGCAACAAGGCAGGCCTCTACTAAAGGGGGATGTGCTGCGCTGCCTGGAAACCGGGCCGCTCCCCGGGGTGCGCGAGGTTCCTGTAAAGGCCCGGCCCCGGATGGGCGGGGATCAAACCCTGAGGTCTTTGCCCGGGCCCCAAGACGATTTTTTTGACAGCGGCCTGGAGGTGTTCTTCGGGTCCACCTACAAGGTGAGCAGCCAAACCGACCGTATGGGCTGCCGCCTGGAGGGTGCGGTGGTGGATTTAAAGCCTGATGCGCCCAAGAGCATAATCTCCGAGCCCAGCGTCCCCGGCGGGGTGCAGATTCCCGCCAACGGCCAACCCATAATTCTGTTGGTGGAACAAACCGTGGGCGGATACGCCAAGATCGCCACCGTGGTCAGTGCGGACCTGGACAAAGTGGCCCAATTAAGGCCGGGGGAAAAGGTTCAGTTTCAAAAGATAGATTTAGACAGCGCCCGAAATCTTTATAAGGAGCGCCAACAACAAATACAGAACCTCAAGGAGTTGCTGAGCGGTTGAATAGATGGGGGGAGTATAACCGTCCTTGATGGGCGGCGCCAACAGCTACCGAGTTGCTTGCCCCGGGTTTGAGGTTGCATTTGCCCTGGAAAACGGAACCTAAACTGCTGCGCGATAGGATACGCCGGGGGGAGTGGAATAGTTCCACTTCCGGCCTCTGCCCCGGCTATGTGCAGGCCAATCTGGCCATCCTGCCCCAGGAATTCGCCTTTGATTTTTTGCTCTTTTGCCAGCTCAACCCCAAGCCCTGCCCCATCCTGGAAGTGAGTCTGGCCGGTGATCCGGTGCTGAAGGAGATCGCACCAGGCGCTGATCTGCGCACCGACCTGCCCGCCTACCGCATATTTGAAAACGGACAATTGCTGGAGGAGTGCCAGGATATCGCCGGTCACTGGCGGGATGACCTGGTGGGCTTTCTTCTGGGCTGCAGCTACACCTTTGACGCCTTGCTGATTCAGGCGGGCTTCAACCTGCCCCATGTAACCAAGGGACACGAACCAGGCATATACACAACCAACATAGAAAACAAACCCGCAGGTATGTTCAAAGGCCCCTTGGTGGTTTCGGCCCGGGCCATACCAGGCAGGCGGGTTACTGAAGCGGTTTTGATAAGCAACCGCTTCCCTCAAGCCCACGGCGCGCCGGTGCATGTGGGCGACCCCTCAGCGATCGGCATAAACGACCTCTCCCAATCCGAGTTCGGCGGACAGGGCATCGAACTCCCGCCAGGGGAGGTCTCTGTATTTTGGGCCTGCGGGGTCACGCCCCAGGCAGTGGCCTTGAAGGCGCAGGTGCCTTTCATGATCACCCATAAACCGGGGCATATGTTCGTAAGCGATATGCCCCTGGAGAAAATTGTCAGCCCGTAAGGGTTATTTTTGCGACGGTTAACAAGGAGGGAAGGGTATGAGCAAGAAAAAGGATACCAAGGATATGAACCGGCGTGATTTCATCAAAACCAGCGCTATCGGGGCTGCCTCCCTTTCTATGGTGGGAGTACCGGCCCTTATCGGGCGCGCCGCCCCGCCGCCTATCAAGATCGGTGTCTTGATGGACCGCACCGGCGCTCTTTATTCATTCGGAACCTGGGGAGAAAAAGCGGCCATCGCCGCCGTAAAAACCATCAACGCCCAAGGCGGCATCGCCGGGCGCAAGGTGGAGTTTGCCTCCGAAGACTCAGCCACCAACGTACAGACCGGCCTGCGTAAGGTGCGTAAGCTCATCCAAAAGGACAAATGCGACTTCATCGTTGGCCCCTGCAACTCCGGCATCAGCGTAGCGGCGGCGCCGGTTGCAGAGAGCATGAATACAGTCCTCTTCGCCTGGGGCACCGCCCTATCCATCACCGGCAAAAAAGCCAACAAGTACATGTTCCGGGGCATCAACAACGCCCGCCACGGCATGATCGCCTTGGCCCAGGTGGCCGCCAAGCAGATGGGCAAACGCTACTGGGCCATGGGAGCGGACTACGAATGGGGCCGTTCCGTGGTGCAGGAATGGCGCAACGCCTTTGATCCCCTGGGGGGCAAATTTGTGGGCGAATCCTACTCGCCGGTGAAGACCGACGATTTCGTTCCTTACCTTAATAAAATCGATGCCAATAAGGTGGACATCCTGGTGGGCGGCTACTTTACTGGGGACATTTTGAAACTGGCCCGGCAGGCCTATGAAAAGGGGCTGCTCAAGAAGCTCCAGATCGTGGCCGGCGCCATGCCCACCGGCCTTTCAGTCAAGGACCTAGGCCCGGCGGCGCCCAACATCTGGTTCACCGGCTATTTCGTCAGGCGCATGGCCAACGTTCCCGACAACCTCAAGCCATACAACAAAGCCTTCCGCAAGACCATCGGCCTGGACGACGAGGGGCTGGATGTCAAGACCAAGAAGGTAGCTTCGGCCAGCTACTGCTGGACCCCTTGGGAGCATATCTACTGGATCAAGCAGGCGGTTGAAAAGAGCGGCTGGCAATCCAAAGACGACAACCCCAAGTTCATCCAAACCCTGGAGGGTATGGAAGTAAAGGCCGGTCCGGAATTCATAACCGGCGACAAGTTCATGCGCGCCCAAGACCACCAGGTTTTCATGGATCAATACGTGGTGCGTATTGAAAAGGGCAACTTCAGGCTCAAAGGCGTGGCCAAGGGTAAAGACTTGATCTATAAACCGGAAGTGGACCTGACCAAGGTTAAGGCCTAAGGCGCACTTCTGAATAACCGGCGTTAACACACAGGCGCGGGGAGAGGCCCTTAAACGGACCTCTCCCCGATCCTAGCCTTACAAGCGGCAGAACATGTTCGACTTGATATTGAGTCAAATCGCCAACGGATTCATCTGGGGTTGGATACTGGCCCTGATCAGCATCGGCCTCACTCTTATTTACGGTCAGTTGGAGATCGTCAACGTAGCCCACGGAGTCCTGTACACTCTGGGGGCGGTGGTCGCCTATTACAGCGTAAATGTATTGGGAGATTGGGGCTGGTCTATTCCCTTGGCGCCACTGGCCTTGGCCGCCGTGGGCCTGGTGATCTACATGAGCACCATCCGCTTTTCACTGGGACGCTCGCCCATCGTAACCGTGATCATCTCCTATGGCTTCATATTCATTGTAGAGCAGACCATAATTCTGACC
>JASFOZ010000183.1:0-7807 GCA_050116255.1 Desulfarculaceae bacterium | reverse complement strand
GGCCAAAGGGCGGCCCCCCATGGCATAGATGTCATTTACGGTCACCATCACCGAGGCCTTGCCTGCGGCATAGGGCTCGTTTACCAGCAGGCCGGTCATGATGCCGTCAGTGGCCAAGAGCAGATACCCATCGTCCTGAGGGATGACGGCGGCGTCGTCGCCGTAATTGGGCAGCTGGGGGCCCTTCACCCCCTCCAGAACCAGGTCGTGAAATACCTCGGCGATGGGCCCTTTGCGGGTCAGCCCGGCATAGTTGCGGGTGATCTCAACTATTTCCTTCAGCCCTACGCTCACATGGCCTCCAAGGGTGGTTAAGCTCTAAGTGGCAAAACACTGGGATGAGTTTATTTACCTGGGTGCGGGCAAAAGTCAACCGGGCAGTTTCCTGCGCTCGAGCTTAATCAGGCAGTGATGACTGTCTAAAGGCCCGGTCACAGGCGACTCAAGATCGGACCAAATCCAGGTCTGCCTGCATCTCTTGATGGGGCCTGCCGTGGTGGTGCTGGATGTCTCCCAGGCTGCGCCAGCCCAGGCGTTTGAAAAAGGGCACATTACCTTGTTGGATGGAGGCTGTAAATTTGGTGCAGCCCAGGTTTTTGACTGTTTCCATGGCCCGGCGCACCAAGATTTCGCCGGCACCGCCGGCCCGCTGCCCAGCGGCCACAGCCAGGCGTCCCCCGATCCAGTGGTCTTTGGTGTCGGAGATCGGATAAACCCGGACCGTGCCCACCACCTCTGAGTCCAGCTTGGCCACCAGGTGTATGCTGCGGGGATCGTCGCAGTCCCGGTCACTCTGCGCAAACATGCCCTGTTCCTCCACGAATACCTGGCGGCGCACGGCCAGGGCCTGCTCTAGCTCAGCCCGGGTGCGGGCGCGGTGGCAGACCAGGCCGGGAGCCGGGCCTTCAAAGGCGGCCAGGGCCGAGCAGGCGCCGCAACGCACGCAACCGGCCATGCTCTGCCCGGAGGCAAGCCCCCGGGATGCCAAGATCCGGGCCGCCTTTTGGTAGAGCTCTATCATTTGGGCCGCTGGAGGCGGTGCCGCCTTTTCCATTTGGGAGCCGGGTATGGGCCGGAGAGGGACCAGGAAGGGAAACACCCCCAGGTCGGCCATCTCCTCCACCCCGGACAAAAGGCTCTTTTGGGATTCGCCCAGGCCGGCGATGAGGAAACTGCTCACCTGGCCGGGGCCGAATATTTCCACCGCCCGGCGCCAGGCCCGGATAAAGCCTCTTTTGCCCAGGGCGGCCTTGGGCGGGGCCATCCGGGCCAGCACCTGTTCGTCCCAGGACTCAATATGCAGGCCCAGGGTGTCCACCCCGGCCTCCTTGAGGCGGTGCATATCCCCGGCATCTCTCATAGGCAGGCACTGGCCATGGATGGGCAGTCCGCTGGCCTCTTTAATGGCCCGGGCGCAGGCGGCCAGATGCCCTACTTCCTCGCCCTTGGGGGCGCAGCCGGTGGTGAGGACCACATGCCTGACCCCGTCATGCTGGCGGGCAAAGGCCGCCACCTGGGCCAGGTCCCGGGGGGATTTGCGGCGGATGGTCTGGCCGCTGTTTAAAGAAAGCTCGATGCCGCAGAAGCGGCAGCGCCAGGGCGTGGACCAAAAGCGGCAGGTCTGCAGGGTGGTGGTGGCCAGGCAGTCATTGCCGTGCAAAAGGGCTATTTTCTTAAAAGGCACCCCTTGGGCAGTGACCTCCTGATAAAAGGCCGGGGCTGAGGGTAATGCCACCGCACAGACCTCCCGCCCTTTCTCAAGCAGCAGGGCGCTTCCATCCGCTTCCCGCCGCAGGCTGTAGGGCGTGCCCGCCACGTAGTGCCCGGCGGTGGGGGCGTTGACGGCAAAGCCGCCGATGGTCAGGGCCCCGCCCTCGGCCGGGCCCGCCCCGCCCTTGCGGCGTAGCGCCGGCCCTTCCAGGGTAAGCCCCCGGCTCAGCAGCGCGGCTATGGTCTCTGCGATCAAATCAATCTTCCCCGTGGCGGCGGCGAGGTCCAATCAGGCGCCGTGCAGCTTGGCCGCCACCTCGGCCACCCGGCGGCCCAGGTTGGCGGCGGTGGTCAGCCCATACTCGTCGCCGGATATATCCGGTTTGTTTTCACTGAAACAGGTGCCGCCAAAATGGGAAGTGGGCCGGCCGTCGCTGACGATGATCATATCCTGCACCAGCATGGCCGCATGCACCATCTGGATGGTCAGCTCCTGACCGCCGTTACGCGCTCCGCCCACAGCCAGAACCCCGCCCACCTTGTTGCGGAGCATAAAGCCATTACGCCGCAAAGGGACGCAGCGGTCCAGGAAGGCCTTGGCCTGGGCAGTCATGCCCCCAAAGTAGACCGGGGTGGCGATGATAAGGCCTGCTAATTGCGGGTCTGAAAGCTTGGGCAACAGCGGGACGAAATCGTCATCCTGGCTGCAAGTAACCTCCTTGATGCAGGCCCCGCAGACCACACAGCCGTGGATTTCCGTGCCCGCCAACTCGATAAGCTCGGTCTGCACCCCCGGCACCTGGCTAGCGGCCTGGAGGCAATGCTCCAGGGCCTGGAAAGAGGTCTTTCCCTTTCTGGGACTGGCGCATACACCTAGAATCTTCATCTGGCTCTTCTCCTCGGTCAGCCTGGTTTTTTAAGCCGTCTCCCGCTGTTGGTCCAGCAAGGACAGCACCTGCCGCCGCAGGGCGTTGGTCTCGGGTCCGGTGCGGTCCCGGGGGCGGGGGTGATCCACGCTGAAGCGCTCCAGCACCCGGGCCGGCCGCCGGGAGAGCACCACGATTTCGTCACTGAGGAAGACCGCCTCGTCAACGTTATGGGTGACGAAGATCACCGTGTCTCGCCTCTCTTGCCATATCTTAAGGAGGAACTCCTGCATGCCGTTGCGGGTCTGGCTGTCCAGGGAGCCGAAGGGTTCATCCATGAGAATCACCTTGGGCTCCATGATAAGGGTCCGGGCAATGGCCACCCGTTGTTGCATGCCCCCGGAAAGCTCCCGGGGGTAACGGTTTTCAAAACCATCAAGGTCAAAGGCGGCGATGTAATCCTGAGCTGCGCGCCGGCGCGAAGCCAGGGACTGTCCTTGCATCTCCAGACCGAACTCGATGTTCTGCAAGGTGGTGCGCCAGGGGAACAAAGCATACTCCTGAAAGACCAGCCCCACCCGGCGCGAGGGTCCGTTTACAGCCTCGCCGTCCAGGAGCACCTCGCCGGCGCCGGCCGGCTCCAGTCCGGCGATGATGCGCAGCAGGGTGGTCTTGCCGCAGCCGCTGGGGCCGATCAGGGACACGAAGCGCCCCTGAGGGATGCCGTACTCCAGTTCCTGCAACACCGCCACCTCAGGATCACCGCCCTGGGCGGGGAAGCTCTTTTGTATGTTTATCAACTCCAGGGCCACTGCCGCTTCGTCCCAGTCTAGGGTTTCCAGGGCACCAGCCTGGCCTGCACGGCGCGCAGGCAGGCGTCGATCAAGAGCCCGGTCAGTCCGATCACAGCCATTCCGGCCATGATTTCGTCGGCGCGCTGGATGTCCCGGGCGGTCATTATCATGTATCCCAGGCCGTAACCCGAACGCACCCCGGTGAACTCCGCCGCCACCAGGGTCATCCAGCCGATTCCCAGGCCCACCCGCAGGCCCACGAATATGTTGGGCATGGCCCCGGGCAGAAGCACCTTGGCCAGGATTTGGCGTTCGGACGCCCCCAGGGTGCGGGCCGCCTCCACCAGGGTGGGGTTCACCGAGGTGACGCCGGCGATGGTGTTCAAGAGGATGGGAAAGAAGGCCCCCAAAAAGATGATAAAACCGGCGCTGGTGATGCCGATGCCGAACCAGAGGATGGCGATGGGTATCCAGGCCAAGGGCGGCACCGGCCGCAGAACCTCGACCACCGGGGTAACCAGGTCCCGCAGATAGGGCGACCAGCCCATTACCAGGCCTAGGGGCACGGCCAAAATGCCGGCGGCTAAAAAGCCTGCCGCCACCCGGTAGAGGCTGAACAGCAGATGGTTGTGCAGATGGTGTCCCGGGGGCATGCCCAGTATAATCAGGTCGGCCAGGCCCTGCAGAATCTGCCAGGGCGAGGGCAGCTTGTAGGCGGGAAACGCGCCCAGGCTGCAGAGCCCTTGCCAGGCAACCAATATCGCCAGGGGTAATAACCAGCGCCGCAGCTTCATTTAGCCAATACTTCTTTGAGTATGCGGGTGTTTAAAAAACGGTCCACAAAGGCCTGGGCATCGGGAACCTTTATATAGCCCAACTTGCTCAAAAACTGAACGTATTCCTTTTCCCCCTCAACGCTGATCTGGTAGGTGTATTTTACGTTTTGCATGGCCAGGCCCACGGTCTTTGCGTCCATGCCCGTGTATTTTTCGCCGATCTTCAAGGCCTCTTGGGGGTTTTTGTTGATGAAGTCAGTGGCCTTGACATGGGCGGCCACCATCTTTTTCACATCCCCGGGCCGCTTGGCCATAAACTTCTGGTCAGCCACCAACACGCAGCAGGGGTGATCCTTCCATATCGCACCGGAGGTGATCAGGATCTTGCCCACGTCCATGGTCTGGGCCTTGGCCGGATAGGGCTCCCAGGCGATGAAGGCGTCGGTCTGCTTTTCGCGCAGGGCCCCGATCATCTCCGGCGGCTTGAGCACCACTACCTTCACCTGCGGCAAGGGCACCTTTGCCTGGGCCAGGGCCTTTTTCAAAAGAAAGTCCTGCACCGTGGAATGGCCGGGCACGGCGGCGCTTTTGCCCCTGAGGTCAGAGACCTTGGCCAGGGGGCTGTTTTTACGCACCACTATGGCCGACCCCTGGGTGTTCACCTGGGCCACCACCTGCACCTTAGCAGCGCCGTTGGCCACGGCGGTGGTGGCCGGGGCCTCGCCCACATAACCCATATCCAACTCGCCGGCGGCAAAGGCGCTCATCTCCTCCGGGCCGGCCCGGAAGATGCCGGCCACCTTTACCTTCAGGCCCTGTTCGGTGTAGAAGCCCTTTTCAATGGCCACCCAACAGGCCAATTGATGGATATCGCTTTGCAGATAGCCGATGCGGATAGGGGTTTGGGCCTGGGCCGGGGTCAAGTCTGCACCCAGGAAAAGGGCGGCGCAGGCCAGGATCAAAATGGCTATTAGTTTTTTGGACATGGCTAACGTCTCCAGATCAAATGACAGAACCGATCATGATCCCTGGGGAGCGGCCTTCTGCTTTGGCCGAGTGACTTCATAATATCGGTTGGGGGCCATTCCGGCAAAGATCACCGCTCCCGGGCAGGGCACCACCAGGCGCCTCTGGTATCCGGCGCCCAGGATGCCGTAGAACTCCAGGCAGGCAGAGCAGACGCCGGAGGTTTTGGCAATGGAGTAGGGAATCACATCGCCGTTTTCTTCGAGGTAATAAGCCGGCTCGATAAAGTTGGCGTGATTGGCCCGGTGAATGATGAAAAGCTCCGCAAAGGTGACATTCCTAAGGCCCATCAACTTGAGCCAGCGCTCCTGCTGGGCGGGATCCTCTGCACTCAGGTCCTCCCATATCTCGGGCCGGGCCTGCTGATAGCTGGGCCTGGCGATCATGGCCAGCATCTGATCCCGGTCCGGCAGATGGGGAGGCTTGAATTTCTTAGGCTGGCTGATGATGGTTTCAGGTACCAGGCCCTCCAGCGGCTCTGAGGTGACCACCAGGGTGCGGCCGGCCTGAATGGACCCGGCCTGCCAGGAAAGCTGTCGCCGGCACAAGGAGTAGCCCTGCCAGCCGTCGGCCGGTACATAACCCGCCTCTATGCCCTTGGCCAGGGGTACGCAGACCGCCCGCTTGGCCGCATGCAGACTGCGGCCCTGGGAGGTCATCTCTTCCTGCAATTCCTGGAACCGGTCCTTTTCCAGCCAGTATGTATATTTGCTAAACCTGGCCATAGGAACGGCTCCGGGCGTTTGTCGAGGAAGCGAAAGCCTAAGCCATGGCTTGAGTTAAGGATCAGGTGTCCGTGGCTTCCTCAGGGTCAGCCGCCGGGGGCGGCTCAGCGGGCGCTGCCGCTTTGACCGGCTTGACGGTTTTTACTGTTTTTACGGTCTTAACAGTCTTAACGGGTTTTACGGTCTTCACCGGTTTGACCGCCTTAACGCTGGTCACTTTTTTTACCGGCGTAACGGTCTTAACCGTTTTAACGGTCTTTACACTTGGGGCCGGCTGGGCCGCTTCCGGGGCTGGCGCCGGGGCTGGTTCGGGAGGGCTGACGGTGGGCGCGGCTTCTTCGGCCGGGGCCGGCGTCTTTTGCTCTGGAAGCTGTTCGCCCAGCAGGGAAAGCTCCACCAGGCGGGTCAGGTCCCTGGCGATCAGGTTTGAGCCCAGGGCGTTTATGCCCACGATAAGGCCTTGATTGCAGAAAGGACAGCAGGATATCAGCTCCTGGGCTCCGGTCTCTTCGGCCTCCTTAACCCGCTCTTGGGCCATCTTGTTTTGGATGTCAGGATAGCCGGACTTGAGTCCGCCGCCGGCCCCGCAGCAGCGGGAGTACTCCCGGTTGCGCGGCATCTCGTTTAAGGTAAGGCCCGGAATGGCGTCCATGATATCCCGGGGGGCGTCGTATTCGTGTGATGCCCGGCCCAGGTGACAGGGATCATGATAGGTAATCACTCTGTCCACCGGGTATTTGAACTCGAGCTTTCCCTGGTCCAGCAGTCTTTTGAGGAACTGGGCGGTGTGCAGCACCTCGAAGTTGAGCTTGCCCACCTTGGGGTAGTCTTCGCTTATGGTTTTGAAACATCCGGCGCAGGAGGTGACCAGGGCGTCGATGCCCAGGGAGTTGAACTGCTCTATGTTCTGGTTGAATATGCGCCTGTATTCCGGGTCGCCCATACGCAGCATGACGCTGCCGCAACAGGCCTCGTCATTGCCCAGTATGGCGTAGTCGATCCCCAGGTGGTCCAGGATGTTTACGGTGCTGATGGCCACCTGGCGCACGTTGGTGTCAAAGGAGGCGGTGCAGCCCAGGTAGAGAAGAATCCTGCCCGGTTTTTTGGCCATGTCCGCGGGCACCTCGGAGATGAGCTTTTCTTTCTTGGCCCGGCGGGCCCACTTGACCCGGGCGGTGCGGGGCTGCTGCCAGGGGTTGTCGTAGGATTTGACGCTCTTCACCAGGGCCTTTTGCGGCTCCAGGGGGCCGTAGCCCGCCATGACCATCACCCGCCGGATCTCCTCCCACAGGTTCACGGTGTCTATATTGGCCGGGCAGACGATCTGGCACTGCCCGCAGGTGGAGCATTCATAGAGGTTTTCCGCGAACCGGCGCACCTCCTCCTCGCTGATCTGGTGCTGGCCGAACAGCTTGCTTAGGGTGCGTCGCACCAGTCCGGGTTCGCTCTTGCCCTGGGCGAGGCTGGCCAAGAGCCCGTGCTGGCTCTTGATGATCTTCAGGAAGTCGGCCGCCTTTTTGCGGGGCAGGATGTCCTCGCGCCTGTCCTGGTCATAGACCGGGCACCAATTGAGGCATTCTCCGCAACGGGTGCAGGCCTCGAGCTGCAAAAGGCGCTTGGCCTCCAGGGAGGCGATGGGAATGACCCGCGCCTTTTGGTCGGCCTGGTCCGTTTCCGGGGTCTGGTCTACCGGTTTTGATTCGGGCTTTGGGGTTTGTTCCTTATCATCCATGGGGTGTTCCCTGTGAATTTAGGCCTCGATTACAAGCATAGCCTCCCAACCCAGCCTTGCCACTCCTATTGCAGCCTGCGGTTTAGGAGCAGGCTTAGAGGGGCGGTAAACACATGCTTCATCTTGCCGAAAGGCAGGTAGGCCACCAGCAGGGCGGCCAACAGCCCGTGGGCATACC
>JASFOZ010000182.1:0-7827 GCA_050116255.1 Desulfarculaceae bacterium | reverse complement strand
ATGGACCGGGCCTTGGGGTTCACTGGATAGAGGACCCCTTGGTAGCCTGCATCCAAAATGTTACGAAATACGGCCAGGCCCACGCTTCCGCGGCGGTTGGTAGCCCCAACCACGGCGGTGGAAGCAGGCGCCATTATGGACTCTATATTCTTAGTCACTTGTTCGCTCCATCTGTTCAGTTAAATCAGAGGCAGTATCTTTAGGGCAACTCTAAGGCATGCCCTCCATTTTGTCTAATTATAACCTGGGCCGTGGCGGTGAGCTTGTTAAAGTGCGGTTGCAAAGAGCCTGGAGCCCGCTCCGGACAAATTTTAAGATGCAAATTTCCAGTCCTAGACTAGTCAGCCTGAGGCCTGCGTTGCAGTTGATCAAGTAATCTCCGGTGCAGATCGTCAAAGCCGCCGTTGGACATGATCAGGCATAGGTCCCCCGGCCTTAGGGCCTTTAGTAAATCCTCCAGGAGCACATCGCTGTCAACAAACGCCCATGCCTTCTGGCCTTGCCGGCGCAGGTCTTCAGCCAGATGCGCCGAGGAAAACCGCTCCGCCGGGGGCAGATATTCCACGCCGGGAGGCTCCCGCAGGAAGACCAGATCCGCCTCGCCAAATGCCTGGGCATACTCCTTTTGGAAATAGTTGCGGCGGCTGGTGTTGCTGCGGGGCTCAAAGACCGCCACCAGACGGCCATTGCCTGGGCTCCAGCCGGGCAGACCGAAGCGGGCCACCGCCTTTATTGTCTCCCGCACCGCAGTGGGATGGTGGGCGAAATCATCCACCACCACCACACCCCCGGCCAGGCCGCGCACCTCCTGCCGCCGCCGGACTCCCCCGAATCCGGCCAGGCAGCGGGCCGCCTCTGGGGGATGCAAACCCGCCTGGCAAAGGGCGGCCAGGGCGGCGGTGGCGTTTAGGGCATTATGCTCTCCGGCCAAAGGCGCCCTGACCTGTATCTTCCGGCCATCCGGGTCAGCGATCTCAAGGCCGGCGCCCCCCTCTGGGGCGGGCTGGGCACTCAGAAGCCGCCAGGCATTTGCAGGCCCGGCCCCATAGGTGATCACCGGGCAGGAGGCCCCTTGGGCGCGGGCCATCACTTGGGGGCTGTCGCCCCAGGCTATCAGCCGGCCCTGGGCAGGTATAGACTGCGCAAAAAGGTCAAAGGCCTTTTGCACCTGGCCAAAGTCCGCGTATATGTCGGCATGGTCGAACTCGCAGGAAGTAAGCACCCCGATGCGGGTACGGTAGTGGATGAACTTGGGCCGCTTGTCAAAAAAGGCGCAGTCATATTCATCGCCCTCGATGACAAAATGCCCGCCCTTGCCCTCGGCAAAGTTGCGGCCGTCCTTGCAGAGAAGGCCTCCTATCATAAATCCCGGGGCGGCGCCGTTTTGCTCCAAGGCCTCGGCGAGCATGGCCGTGGTGGTGGTCTTGCCGTGGGTGCCGGCCACTACCAGGGATATCCGGTCCCGGATAAAGTAATGGGCCATGGCCTGGGGCAGGGAGATGTAGGGCAGCTTAAGTTCCGCCAATGCCTGGGCCTGTTCATAATCGCGGCGGATGACATTGCCCACGATGACCAGGTCCGGTAAAGGCGCTTGCCGCAGGCTCTGCCCTCCGAACCCCTGGCTGACCGGTATGCCCTTTTGGGTCAGAAAGGTGGACATGGGCGGGTATAGGGCCCGGTCAGAGCCGCGCACCGAATACCCTTGGTCTTTGAGGGCCCCGGCCAAGGCGCCCATGGCCACGCCGCCTATGCCCATAAGAAAAACATCATGAACCTGGGCCGGGGGCGTGTTCAGCTTGGGGTCTAAATCCACGGACATAATCACAACCCCAAGGCCGGCCAGGCCAGATTGTGTACCTGGTGCCGGAAGGCGGCTATCTTTTGGTTGTCCCGGCCAAAGGCCACCCGATTGGTCAAAAGCACCACTCCCCGCCCGCTGGGGGGATGCCACCACAGGCTGGTGCCGGTGAAGCCGGTGTGGCCGATCACATCCAGCGGCGGAGACTCTCCGGCGGCGCTCATGGCCCCGCTGGGGGTGTCAAAACCAGGGGTGCGGGTAGACTTTGGGGTATGCCGGTCCCTTTTCCACAACCGTGAGGCCAGCTCCACCGGCCAGGGACCGCCGCCGGCAGCGGTCCGGGTGAGGGCCTCCATCACCTGTGCCGCTTGCCCGGCGGTGCCGAACAGGCCGGCGTGACCGGCCACTCCACCCAAGGCAAAGGCGTTCTCATCCTCCACCTGCCCCAGTATATTTTCCCGGCCCGGCAAAGAGCCGCAAGCGGCTATCCTGTCCCGAGGCCAGGGCGGTGGTTCGTCCAGAGGCAGAAACTTAGGCCCCTGTATCCCCAGGCGCTCATACATCCTTTTCAAGGCGGCGTTAAGCCTCTGCCCGCCGGTCTCCTCCAGGATCAGGCCCAAAAGCATATATCCCAGATCGCTGTATAGGGCCTTTTCTCCGGGCTGATACTCCAGGGGTTCGTTCATCAGCATAGCCTTGAGCAGGCCCTGTCTGGCGGGCATGGGCTGTTTTTCCAGTACTGTGAAATAGGGCCGGTGGGCGGGAAAGCCGGCGCTGTGGGTCAAAAGGCGCTCTATGGTGATGCCCTGCTTGTCCTCGGGCAC
Organism: Desulfarculaceae bacterium; assembly: GCA_050116255.1. GTDB lineage: Bacteria > Desulfobacterota > Desulfarculia > Desulfarculales > Desulfarculaceae > JASFOZ01. The sequence goes on along the minus strand of JASFOZ010000182.1, from coordinate 5,205 downwards.
AGCCTCGCCCCAGATATCAGCCAGGGTGGCGGTCCAAGGCAAGACGCCTTCGGCGGCCAAGTCAAGCGCCAAAGGAGCGGCGGCCAGGGGCTTGGTCAGTGAGGCCAAATCGAATACAGTGTTTTCTTCAGCCTCGCCTGCACACAAGAGCCTTTGGGGGGCGCCGTCCCGCCAAAGCAGGAGCACCAGGGCCGGGGCCACGCCCTGGGCCGCACCCTGCTCAAATCTCTGCGCCAGGTCCTGGGACTCAGGCAATGCCCGCCCCCACTTGCACAAGCCCGGCCGATCCATCCATGTGTGCCAGGGCCCCCAAAGGCAGGGGCCGGTTTTCAGGCCCATGACCAACCGGCAACCCCATCACCACCGGATTATGCAGCCGGGCCAGCCGCCGCATCGCCACCTCTTCCAGAGAGGGGCCGTCACCCTGGTCCTGTCCCAGGTTTCCCAAGGCCAGGCCGGCGACCTGGTCCAAGACTCCGGCCAGCTCCAGTTGAGTCAGAAGCCGGTCCAGGCGGTAAGGAGCCTCGTTTACCTCTTCCAGGAGCAGGATGGCTCCCTGGAGTTGAGGGAAATAGGGTGTGCCCAACAGGTGGCACATCATGGTCAGGTTGCCGCCCATCAAGGGGCCGCTGGCCTTTCCCCCTGCCACACCGGACCCCTTTAATTCCGCAGGCCAGGGCGGCTTACCCTTGAGCAGAGAGGCCGTCTCTTGCAGGCTTTGTTCATCCAGCCGGGCCAACTGCCCCACTCCGGGGCCATGGACCGTGACCAGCCCTTGACTGGCCATTAGATTAAGCAGGGCGGTCACATCGGAAAAACCCATAATCATGGTCCCCTTTTGGACCAGGGCCTTCCAATCGAGCCGGGGCAGCAGGCGGCTGGCGCCAAAACCGCCGCGTACGCACAAAACAGCGCCCACATCGGGGCGCAGCATCATACGGCTCAACTGTGCGGCCCGGTGGGGGTCGTCTCCAGCCAGATAGCCGTCCTGGTCAAACAAAGAAGGGCGTATCAGCAAACGCTGGCCGGGTATAAGCCGGCCCAGCACTTCCAAACCGGCTTCGAACTCCTCCCGGCGCACATATCCTGCGGGCGCGGCCAGGGCCAATAGCTGCCCGGGCCGGGGCCAGACGGGAAGGCGGGCGGAAATCATTGATTGCGGTCGTGGATTATCTTGAGGCCGCGCAGGGTGAGCAGCTCATCCACGTCTTCTATGGTCTGAGACTGCGAAGCGATGAGCTCGGCCAGGCCCCCGGTGGCCAGGACCTTGCACTTAACCCCGCGTTCATTGTTGATCGCCGTCACCAGGCCGTCCACCAGGCCGGCGTAGCCGTAGATGATCCCTGCGTTCATGGCGTTGACAGTGTCTTTGGCCACCACCGCCTTGGGGCGGACGAAGATCTCCACCCGGGGCAGTTTGCTGGCCCTTTGGAAAAGGGCCTCGTAGGCGATGGTGATGCCCGGGGCTATAGCCCCTCCCAGGTACTCGCCCTCTGCCGAAACACAATCAAAGGTGGTGGCGGTGCCGAAATCCACTATTATCAGGTCCTGGGGATAGCGGTCATAGGCGGCCACGGCGTTGACTATACGGTCAGCCCCCACTTCGCGGGGGTTGTCATAGAGAATAGGCATTCCGGTCTTGGTGCCCGGCCCTACGAAAAGGGGTGAAATGCCCAGATACTTATGACAGAGATTGCTGAAGGTGTTGTTCATGGGCGGCACCACGCTGGAGATGATGGCACCTTCCAAGGTGCCCATGGCCACGGGGCTGGTGGCAAAAAGGTTGCTCAGCAGGACTCCCAGCTCGTCGCTGGTCCGCTCCCGTTCGGTGCGCACCCGCCAATGAGCCTGGAGGTCATCTTCATTGTAAACACCGACAACCGTATGGGTGTTGCCCACATCAATGGCAAGCAGCATAATCAGCTCCGCCCGGCTTGGCCCAGGTCCTGGACCGCAGCCTCACACAATGTCTGGGCCACGGAATCCATCATCTTTTGCTCCAGCGCCTCCACCATGATGCGCAAAAGAGGTTCCGTCCCTGAGTAACGCACCAAAATCCGTCCCTGCTCACCAAGGCGTTTCTCCTCTTGGGCCAGGGCCTTACTGAGATTGGCCGCCTCGGCCAGGGGCCTGCGCTCCTTGACGGCCAGATTGACCAACACCTGCGGGACCTTGGACATGATTTTTTTCAGCTCGCCCAGCCGTTTGCCGGTGGCCACCATCACCTTAAGCACCTGCAGGGCGCTTAGGATGCCGTCGCCGGTGGTGTTATGGTCCAAAAAGACCAAGTGCCCGCTTTGTTCTCCGCCGAGATTATATGCCCCCTTGCGCATGGCCTCCACCACGTAACGGTCGCCGACCTGAGTGCGCAGAAGGTTGATGCCCATTTCCCGCAGGCACAGCTCCAGGCCCAGATTGGACATCACCGTTGCCACTACGGCGGCCTGGCGCAAGGTGCCCTGGCGGAGCATGTCATCGGCGCAGATGGCCATGATCTCATCTCCGTCCACCAGCTCGCCGTTTTCATCCACCATAATCAACCTATCGCCATCGCCGTCAAAGGCCACGCCTACGTCCGCCTTGCCCTCTCTTAGGATCTCTTGAAGTGTCTGCGGATAAAGTGAGCCCACGGAGCTGTTTATATTGGTGCCATCTGGTTCAACGCCCACAAGTTCAAGGTCAGCCCCCAGCTCAGATAAAACCGCAGGGCCGACCTTATAGGTGGCGCCGTGGGCGCAGTCCACGGCGATGCGCAGGCCATCCATGGTGTACTCTTGGGGAAAGACGTTTTTTAAAAAAACGATATACCGTCCTGGAGCATCGTCTATGCGCCTGGCCTTGCCGATTTCAATGGCCGTGGGCCGGGGGGCATGATTGTTGCCGTTTAGGGCGCTTAGGGCATAGCTCTCCACTTCGGCCTCCAGATGATCCGGAAGCTTGTACCCGTCCGGCCCGAAGATCTTGATGCCATTGTCTTCATAGGAATTGTGGCTGGCGCTTATCACAATCCCGGCGTCAGCACGCATGCTGCGGGTGATAAAAGCTATGGCAGGCGTGGGCAAAGGCCCCACCAGGTGCACCCCAACCCCCATGGATACGATTCCGGCCACCAGCGCGTTTTCAAACATGTATCCGCTCAGCCGGGTGTCCTTGCCGATTACTATCTTGTGCTGCCGCTTTTTTCCCTTAACCGCCTGGGCCACTCCCTGGCCGATGGCCATGGCCATCTCAACGGTCATGGGGTACACATTGGCAACGCCGCGTACGCCGTCGGTGCCGAATATTTTTCGCTGATCGTTCATCCGATTCCCAGGCTAGGGGGATTTCCCCTTTTTCCCTTTTTCAAGCTCGGGGCTTGCCGCATCGCTCTCCGGCGGCAAACCGCCTCCTTCTTTGGGCTCTATCTTCACTTCCGCAGTGACCTTGGAGGTCTCCAATCTGAGCGTACGCCCCCGGGGCAGGCGAAGTTGCACCGGCAGGGTGGTGGTTTTACTGAGCCCCTCCACATCAATGGGGACCGTCCAAATCCAGTCCAGGTCGAAAAGGTCTTCCTGGCTGCCGGAAATTTTAACCTTTTCGGGAATAAAAGTAACGCCCGCCACCTTGAGCCCCGGGGCGGGTTCGCCCTTGATCACCGGCCGCACCACCACGGTGCGGTTCGCCCGCCGGGCCAGAGTGACCGTAAAGCGCGGCGGGCTGACCCGGGCCACCCGCACCCCCGGCGGCAGATTCAATTCATCCAAAGACACCTGTACTTCATGGGCTCCAGGGTCCAGTCCCCCTAAATTAACGGTCTGATTCAGGCGCTGGGAGGCCACTCTTCTTATCAGGGAACGCGAGCCGGACAAGCGCACATCCACTTCCCCCACCACATCCCCCACCACCAGGGTTCCCCGGGGGATGTTGGTGTATTCAATGGGCACCTTCAAGCTTATCTCGGCCTTTTCCTGGCCCACCACAAACAGCCATAGAGCCACGGCCAAACACAAGGCCAAAAGCTTCAAGGACCAGTTGTGGGTCACCCATTTAAGCAATCTTGGACCTCATCCAAAAAAAGCGGCGCCGGTGCTTGGGGCCCGCCTGGCACAGCTCGAATAACAGGTTGCGCAGGGCGGCCGCTTCCAGATCCCAGGTCAGCTTGCCGCCCACGGCCACACTCACCCGGCCCCGTTCCTCACTCACCACCACACAGACGGCGTCGGTTTCTTCTGACAGACCCAAGGCGGCCCGGTGGCGGGTGCCGATCTGACGCCCCGCCTGGGGGCTTGTGGACAGGGGCAACACGCTGCGGGCCGACTTGATGCGGTCGCCCGAGATGATGATGGCGCCGTCATGAAGCGGAGTTTTGGGCTGAAACAAGGTAATGAGAAGCTCGCGGCTCACCAAGGCATCCATCTCCGTCCCGGACTCCACGTACTCTGCCAGGCCGGTGCGGCGTTCTATCACGATTAATGCCCCGATCATGCGAGAGGCCAGGGTGACGGAGGCCCTTACCACCTCCTCCAAGGTGTTGGGGGCCTCACCGCTGGTTGGGACCAAAGTGCCCCGGCCCAGACGGGTGAGGGCCCGGCGGATGTCCGACTGGAATACGATTATCACCACTAACAGCAGAGAAGACAGAAAAGAATTGATGATCCAGTTGATGGTGAGAAGATCCAGTTGTTGACTGACCACCAGGATAAGCAGGATGATCCCCAGGCCCAAAAGCATCTGCATTGCCCGGGTGCCGCGAAGCAGCAAGATGATCTGGTAGATGACAAAGGCCACCAGGGCGATGTCCACCACATCCTGCCAGCGCATGTGGCCTAGAAAGGCCAGTAGATCATTCATGCCGCCTCTCCCGCGCCCAGCACCGCGTCCGAGACCTCAAGGGCCTCTTTCATGGGCGCCACGTCATGTACCCGCACCAGATGGGCGCCCAGGCCGGCCCCCAAAACATGCACTCCCAAAGTGCCCCACAGCCTCTGCTCCACCGGGTTCCCGGTGATAAGGCCGATAAACGATTTGCGGCTGGCCCCCAAGAGCACCGGGAAGCCCAAGTCGGAGATCTGAGAAATTTCCCGGATCAAAAGCAGATTGTGATCAAGATTTTTCCCGAAACCTATTCCAGGGTCTAAGACAATGTGATCTTTTGAAACTCCAGCGGCCATAGCCGCCTGGGCCTGATCGTGCAGAAAAGCCTTTACTTCAGCGACCACGTCGCCG
>JASFOZ010000181.1:0-7830 GCA_050116255.1 Desulfarculaceae bacterium | reverse complement strand
CCCGTGCGGGGGCTGCGGGCCTTGTTAAAAGAGCAGGGGATATCAGGGCCCATAACCAAGATGGACATACCCCCGCCGCCGGCCCAGGTGTTCAAACTGACCACCTCTGCCGGGGATTTTGAGATCCCTTTGGATAAGGTGCGCGCCAGCACCTTGCCCGGCTGCGCCCTATGCCCGGATATGACTGCCGAGCTTGCCGACATCTCGGTGGGGGCGGCGGAGGGCAGGCCGGGCTGGAACACTATCTTGGCCCGCAACCAGGTGGGTCTGGACCTTTTGCTCGCAGCACAAGAAAGGGGCCTGGTGATCCTTGAGCCTGTGCAAGAGGCCTCCATGGATCATCTGCAGGAGGCGGCCCGGGCCAAACGGCAGCGGGCGGAGCAGGCCTGGAAGGAGCGCGATCATGGCTGACCTGACCAAGCTGGTCCCTGGAGAGCAGGCACTGGTGCAGGGAAATGAGGCCATTGCCCGGGGGGCCCTGGAGGCCGGGGTCAGTATGGCTGCGGCCTACCCTGGAAACCCGTCCTCCGAGATATTGGAGGCCCTGGCTGACAGCGCCCAGAGCGCCGGCATATACGTGGAATGGTCGGTCAATGAGAAGGTGGCCCTGGAATCAGCCGCCGCCGCCAGCTTCGCCGGTCTCAGGGCCATGGCCTCTATGAAGCAAAACGGGGTCAATGTGGCCCAGGACTTTATCTGCAACCTGACCATTAGCGGGACCGGCCCCGGCGGCATCGTCCTGGTGACCTGCGACGATCCCTCGGGCATATCCTCCACCAATGAGGAAGACGCCCGTTTTATCGCCCGCCTGGCCGACCTGCCTCTCTTGGAGCCCTCCACTCCGGCCGAGGCCCTGGCCATGATGCGGTTCGCCTTTGATCTGAGCGAGCAGATAAACAACCTGGTCATCTTCCGCTCCCTGAGCCGGCTCAGCCATACCCGGGCCGGTCTGATTCCCGGACCCTTGCCCAAAAAAAGGCTCAAACCCCATTGGAACCCCAAGGAAATCTTTTCCACCATACCGGTGGTGCCACGTCACCGGGTGATGAAGGACAAGCTGGCCCAGGCCGGCCACATCATGTCCCAAAGCGGGTTCAACTCCTATCAAGGGCCGGACCGCCCTGACCTGGTGGTCATGGCCTCGGGCAACTGCACCCTTTACGCCCAAGAGGCCATAGACCTGCTATCCGCCCAGGACAGGACGGGGCTGCTCAAGCTGGGCTGCACCTGGCCCCTGGATGAAAGCCTTATCCTGGAGGCCCTGGGCCGCTGCGATCAGGTTTTATTCGCCGAAGAGGTGGACCCTTTTATCGAGAACGAGGTCAAGGCCCTTTACGCCCAACATGCCCCTGAGCTGGGGTTGAAACGCTTCTTCGGCAAGGCCTCGGGCGCCCTGCCTGACATCGGCGAATATACTCCCGGCCTCCTGGCCGGGGCCATGGCCGCTATATTGGAGATACCTTGGCAGGACACGGACCCAAAGTACCAGGCCCTGGTAAAAGACAAGGTTCAGGATTTGGTGCCACCCCGGGAGTTCGGGTTCTGCCCCGGCTGCCCCCACCGCGCCTCTTTTTGGTCCATTAAGCAGGCCCTGGCTGTGGACGGCCGTCAGGGCCTGGTCTCCGGGGACATCGGCTGTTACACCCTGGGGGTCTTGTCCACCGGCTTCAAGCGGGTGAACTCGGTGCACTGCATGGGCTCAGGGCTGGGGATCTCCTCAGGCCTGGGTCACCTGCAGCAGTTCGGCTTTGAGCAGCCGGTGGTCAGCGTGGTGGGGGACAGCACCTTTTTCCACGCCGCCTTGCCCGGTTTGGTGAACGCCCGCTGGAATAAGGCTGATTATGTGCTGGCGGTGCTGGACAACTCGGCCACGGCCATGACCGGGTTCCAGCCCCACCCCGGCACCGGCGACACCGCCTCGGGCCAACCCGGCATTGCCGTGGATGTGGAGGCCGTATGCCGGGCCCTGGATCTGCCTTATAAGGTAGTAGACCCCTATGATCTGGCCCACACCCAAGAAGCCCTGTACGACGTCTTGCAAGAGGGCGGGGGCCTGCGGGTGCTTATCTTCCGCCGGCTCTGCGCCTTGGTCCAGGCCAAACGCGGCGGCCATCCCTATGAGATTTCCATAGATGCTGATCTCTGCCGGGGCCAGGAATGCGGCTGCAACCGCTTTTGCTCCCGGGTGTTCCGCTGTCCGGGGCTGGTGTTCGATGAACAGGCGGGTGTGGCCAAGGTGGATGAGGTGGTTTGTGTGGGGTGCGGGGTCTGCGCCCAGATATGTCCGGCCGGGGCCATCAAGGTCCGGGCCCGGGAGGAGGCGGCGGCATGAAAGCTTTGGCCTGCGAGCCCTTGGATCTGGTGGTCACCGGCGTGGGAGGGCAGGGCAATGTCCTGGCCAGCCAGGTGTTGGGCCGGGCACTGCTCGCCGCCGGCTATACCGTGACCGTGGGAGAGACCTTTGGGCTGTCCCAGAGGGGCGGGGCGGTGATGAGTCAGGTGCGGGTGACCACAGGCAGGATTCTGGGGCCGCTCATACCCGAGCACCGGGCCACCGCTATGGTGGGCCTGGAACCCTTGGAGAGCCTGCGGGTCCTGGCCCAATACGGCAATCCTGACATTGTCGTCTTCAGCAACGACCGCCCCCTGCTGCCTCTTAATGTGATCAGCGGTGAAAGCACCTATCCCCAAATGGAGGAGCTGCGCCAGGCCCTGGAAAAACTAAGCCGTCGCCTCTTTTGGCTTCCGGCCACGGATGTGGCCCTGGAGCTGGGCGCGCCCATCCTGGCCAATGTGGTCATGCTGGGGGCCCTGGCCGCCTCGGACCTGCTGCCCATAGGTAATGAACAGATCGAGGAGGCCTTGGCCGGGCTCTTCCCTCCGGAGAAGATGCCGGCCAACCAAAAGGCCCTGCAAAGGGGCCGGGAGCTGCTGGCCTCGGCAGGGGGCTGAAAACCATGCCCGCAGACCTGGACCTGTCAATTGAGATAGCCGGGATCAGGTTTAAAAACCCCATTCTGCCGGCTGCCTCGGAGCTGGTCTTTGACCACGCCTCGGCCCTGCGCCTGGTCCAGGCCGGGGTGGGCGGGCTGATTACCAAAACCTTCACCAGCGCCGCCGCCTCCCGCATCCGGCCCCGGCCCTATCACTTCCCCCTGGCCCCTTTTGGGGACTCCTTTAGAGAATCAGGCAGCTTCTGCTCCCTGGCCGCGCCCCATGTGCAGGAGATGGAGGTGGTGCTGGGGAAAAACATGGTTGAGATAGCCCAGGTGGCCCATGAGCACGGCCTGCCCCTGGTGGCCAGCTTCTATGAGAGGCCGGATGATTTGCAGCGCTGGCAGGAGGTGGCCCGGGGCATGCAGAAGGCCGGCGCCGACATGCTGGAGCTGAACTTCTCCTCGCCCACCATGCGCGGCGCCCTGGAAAAAGGCCTGGGTATTGGCTTCGCCATCCTGGAGGCGGTGGGCCGGGAAGTGGATATCCCCTGGGGCGTGAAGATAAGCCCCATGCTGGAGCCCCTTATCGAGGCGGTGCAGGGGTGGAAGCAAAGGGGCGCAGTCTTTATCCCCGCCCACAACGCACCCAGCGGCTTTTTCGTGGATGTGGAAAGAGAAACCCCCTACGGCGCCCCCATGCCTGCCGGCTATCTCATCGGCCGCCCCTTCTTGCCTGTATCCCTGGCCAGGGTGGTGAGGATTCTCAACCAGGTGGATATAGAGGTCTTGGGAATCGGCGGCATATTCAATGCCCAGGATGCCTTGCAATACCTGCTCTGCGGCTGCAGCGCCTGCGGCCTGGCCACGGCAGCCTATATAAAGGGCGTAGGCGTTTTCCAAAACGTGCTGGACCAGCTCTCAGAGTGGATGCAAAGGAAAAACTACAGCCGCATCTTGGATTTCAAGGGCAAGGTTCTAAGGCAAATACGCTCTGCGCCGGAGGTCCTGGCCGGGGAAACCGCGCCCTATGCCCAGCCGCCGCACACCCCCTATTTGCCCCGGATCGATCCTGAGAAGTGCAGGTTTTGCCTAACCTGCTGCCAAAGCTGCCTGTATCAGGCCCTGGAGGCGGACCTCCAGGCCAAGGCCGTTAGGGTGAGGGCGGACCAATGCTGGAGCTGTGGTTTCTGCGTGGGCATCTGCCCCCACGGGGCCATTGAACTGGTCTCACGTCTAAGCGGTAAAACCATATGGGCGGGAAGGGGTCTGGCCTCACCTTTTCGATAAAGCAGGGGTCCTTTACCAAGCAGGCCGGAAGGCAGGCGCTACAGGCCCAGCCAGCGGCGGCCGATTTCGCGAAAGGCCTCTTCTGCCTGTTCTATGTTTTCTACCAGGCAGTACTCATCGGTCTGGTGGGCCATGGCAGCCTCGCCAGGACCCAGGATGATAGCCGGGACTCCTGACATGGCCCGGCTCAGGCTGGAGGCGTCGGTAAAGTAGGTCAACCCCTGGGGCTGAAACGTTTTCCCGGTAAGCGAGGACATGACCGCAAAGACTTCCTGCACCCAGGGGTGGTCCTCAGATGTCCATACAGCCTCAGCGCCGCCCGAATGACGCGTCAGCTCCACATCCGGGCCCAGTTCCTGGTTGAGAAGGGCGATGACATCGTCATGGTCCTGGCCGGGCAGGGTGCGTGCGTCAAGGTCAAAAGCGGCCTTGTCCGGAACCATGTTCACCTTGGTGCCGCCTTGGACGGTGCCTACGTTGAGGGTGGGGCTGCCCAGTAAAGGGTGGGGGGTAACCGGGAACTCATATTTCTCCAGCTTGGTGATGGCCCGGGCCGCCTTGTATATGGCGTTGACTCCCTGCTCAGGCATGGAGGCGTGAGCGCCCTTGCCCAAGGCCACGCCCTTCATCCAAAGGGCGCCCTTGTGCCCCAGGCAGGGCTGGTTGCTGGTGGGCTCGGCCACCAATAAGGCGCCTGCCGGCTCCAGGACCCTTGGAGATGACGCCAGAAAATCAGCGCCCTCACAGCCGGATTCCTCGCCCGCGCTGAAGATCACCAGCAGGCCGCCACGGCCCGGGGGCAGGGCGGCCAGGTCCAAGGCGGCGCGGGTCAAGGCGGCCAGGCCCGCCTTCATATCGCTGGAGCCCCGGCCCAGCAGCCTGCCCTGGTCAATCTCCCCTGACAAGGGATCGAACCCCCAATCGGCATCACCAAAGGGGACCGTATCAATGTGGCCGCTCAGGCACAGGGGCTTGCCCCCGGACCCGGGCAGCCTGGCCACCAGGCTGGTGCGGCCGGGAGCGAACTCGGGCAGGGAGACGCTAAAGCCGGCCTCCTGGAACAGGCTGGCCAGAAAAAGGGCGCATTCTTTTTCCTGGCCCGGGGGGTTGCAGGTGTCAAATCTTATAAGTTTTTGGGCCAGCTCTATGGCGGTCAGGTTGGGTGAAGGCATAATGGCAGCTCTTTGGCCCGGATGCCCCAGGGGGCGGGGCCTGGTTCAGATTATTTAGTTTTTGGGAGCGTACTAATCCCAGATGGGTTTGGCGGTTTGGTCCACGTGCTTTAAGACCAGATCGCAAATCTGTTCCTCGGCCATATCAAAATCAACATGGCTGGTGTTCAAAATCAGGTGATACAATTCCGGATTATCATGGTCGCCGCTGTAAAAGTTCTTGAGAAAGCGTTCCCGTTTCTTTTCTTCCCGGGTCACCAATTTTTCCGCTTTCACCGGGTCAAGGTTGTAGTGATCCACCAGGAATTGAATGCGGTCGGGCCTCTCCGCCACCAGCAGCACCTTGACGGTTTCAGGGTGGTCCTTGAGTATGAATTGGGCGCCCCGGCCCAGGATCACCACATTATCCTCTTCAGCGAGATCCTTGACGATTTTGATTAGAAATTCACAGTATTTTTTTTCATCCAGATCACAGCGGGTCTCCCCCAAATGGCGTTCGATGAAGCTTGAGGGCACCAAGGTGGTAAGAGCCCGCATCAAACGGCCGCCGGCCTCCCGGTCCACGCCTTCCACCCAGCCCACCGAGACATTGGCCTCTTCAGCCACCCTATGCATGATGTATTCATCCACGAACTGGTAGCCCAGGCGCTTGGCCACTCTTGCGCCCAAGGTTTTGCCCCCTGCACCGAACTGTCTGGATATGGTCAGAACCGCCATGTTTTCCTCCCGAGGCTTCCAGGAGGGCCTGAGACGCAGACCAGCCTGGATGATTGCTGCATACCGTTATAGAATAATCATAATAAATATCCCAGCCAACGGCAATGCTGCAAAACTCAACCTACTATACCAGAAACTACCCCCTTGAATTTAATCTGATTGATAATTTATACTGCCAAAAAGAAATAAGAGAGCAGTTTGGGGATAAATGAGTTCTATTGTTTGTAAACCATACTAAGTGCGGGTCTTTACTTGACTTAGGCTTAATTTGGGAGCGGAAGCTGGTTTTGTAGTAACTCACGATGTCTCGGCGCGCGGTTTGTTTCTATGCTGTAGCCCCGCCAGAATGGAAGACCGCGAATGCGAATTTCAGAGCCTCAAGAGAGGTTCAAGGGTGAGAGCGGCGATCTGGGCAAACGCCTGGCTGCCGGACGGCTATCACTTGGCCAACGCCTACTTTCCTATCTAATATCATTCCCTTTAATGTTCGGCCTGTGGATAATTTTATCCGGGAGATTTGACTCTTTTCATTTAACTTTAGGCGTCATCTCCAGCGCTCTGGTGGCATACATATCCGGCGACCTTCTTATTCCCCAATCTCTGGATTTAGGGCGAAGTTTATTAATTTTATTCCGATTTATTTGCTATATCCCATGGTTATTATGGCAAATCTTTTTGGCCAATATTCACGTATTGCGCCTAACTTTTCATCCGCATGTAAACAAGGTTATTGACCCACAACTACTGAGATTCCGCACCAAATTGCAGAGTGAATTGGCCATGGTGGTTTTCGCCAATTCCATAACCCTCACTCCCGGCACAATCACCGTACGCGTCTCCGCCCATGGAGATTTTGTGGTTCATGCCATTGACACGGTCTCGGCCCAGGCGCTGCCCGGCCGCATGGAAGAGAAGATCGCCTGGACCTTTGGGGAGGATTAGTGGATACGGTCTATCTCTATACGAGCTTGAGCCTGAGCATTTTGATGCTGGCTTCCTTGTACCGGGGTGTAGCCGGGCCCACGGTGTTGGACCGGCTGATCGGAGTCAACGCCATCGGCAGCAAAACCACGGTTCTTTTAGTGCTTATAGGCCTGGCCTTTAAGCGGGTGGACATGTTCGTAGATATCGCTTTGGCTTATGCCCTTTTGAACTTCATCGCTGTTTTGGCGGCCTCGCGTTACTTCCAAAAACGCCGGGGATTGTCGGAATAGACAGGGTCGTAGGACGCCGGCTGCAGGGGAAGCCTTAATGGACATTGTGATCGTAATAATGCTGGCTGTGGGCCTGATCTTTTTCTTGGGAGGTGCGGTGGGAATCCTGCGTCTGCCTGATTTTTATTCCCGGCTGCATCCCGCGGGCAAGCTGGACACCTTGGGTTCTTTGATGATGCTCTTTGCCCTGGCCCTGGCCAATCTGCATCATTTTACTCTAAGTGAGATTTTGACCAGCCTGAAGATCGTTCTGATTTTGGTGTTTGTGTTTTTGGCCAGTCCCACCGCCACCCACGCAATTGTGGACGCCGGGCTGAGGGCGGGTTTGGAGCACTGGAGGCGCGAGGAGACACAGGAGTAAGCAGCCATGATCTGGCAGTTGGACCTGGCGGTACTCAGCTTGGTGGTCATCTGCGCCCTGGGCGCCTTGGCGGTCAAGGATTTATTGGGTTCAGCCATATTGTTCGGGGCCTACAGCTTCATGATGTGCCTTTTGTGGGCGAT
>JASFOZ010000180.1:0-7863 GCA_050116255.1 Desulfarculaceae bacterium | reverse complement strand
CGGTCTACAGCGACAATGGAACCGGCACCTACAGCGACGCCCTGGATCAGGCCCTGGTGGACAGAGGCTTGGCTCCGGAAACCACCGACTTCGCCATCCTCATGGGCGGCGGCAGCTTTGACGCAGCCACCATTAACAATCTGGGCACGGATTTCTTAGAGATCTACGGCCAGAACCTTAACTTCTCGCCCACCGTGATGGAAGGCGACGGCGGAGACGCCAGCGTGTATATCACGGGCGAGAACATCGATCTGTATAACCTGGTCATTAACAACACCGAGAACGGTGTGTGGGTGACCGACACCGCTGACGGCGAGATCAACCTGCACGACCTGGTGTTCACGGACAGCATAGCCAACAACGGATGGAGTTTCCTTACCCAAGGGCATGTGCAGAACTTCTCTCCCAATGCGGACATAGAGATCTGGATGGAGGAGAATCAGGTCAGTATCGACCTGGACAGCGACAACAGCAACGGCTTCACGGTGCATGGCAATGACCTGGACAACTGGATTCAGGCCAGCCAGGGCAACGACGTAGTCATGGGCGGGGAGGGCGACGACACCATCGTCGGCATCCAGGGCGACGACCAGCTTGACGGCCAAGGCGGCGACGATGTCCTCCTGGGCGACGGCGGCAACGACACCCTCGAAGGCGGATCCGGCAACGACGACCTGGACGGCGGCAGTAACGATGACGAGCTGCACGGCGGCAGCGGCAGCGACGATCTGGACGGCGGCTTCGGCAACGACGACCTGTACGGCGACAGCGGCAGCGACGATCTGGACGGCGGTCACGGTGATGACTACCTGAACGGCGGCAGCGGCAGCGACGATCTGGACGGCAGCGTCGGTGATGACACGCTGGCCTACGACCCCAATGACAGCAGCATCGACGGCGGCAGCGGCACCGACACCTTGGTCCCGGCCGGGGACGGCGCGGACATCGACCTGACCGCGGTAACCGACGGCACTGTAACCAGCGTCGAGGAGATCGACGTGACCGGCTACGGCGCCAACGAGGTCACCCTGGATCCCGACGACGTGATCACCATGTCTGATGACACGGAGACGGTGGTTGACTTGGGTGAATTGGGCTTGGACGAGACAACGACGGTGACGGTCGAAGGCGACAGCGAAGACACCATCAACCTGCTTGATGACGCCACGCCCACCGACGACTGGTCCGAAACCGCTACAGACGAGTACACTTATCAGACCCAAGATCAAGGACTTTTTGGGACCGATGTGTACGCCGAGGTGGATGTTGATGATGACATCACCACTGGAACCATTCAGTAGAGCAACCATAAACACATAATCAGGAGCCCGGGCCGAAAGGCCCGGGCTCTTGCTATTTATGGGGTATACTTAGGCCCCAGGAGGCGCTTGATCCCCATGGCCTATGCCAGCCTGAAACAACTCACCGCCCTGGCCGCCTTTGTGCTCGCCAATGCGCCGGGGCTGGTGTTCGCCCTTTCCCTGGACCTGCCTGTGGCCTGCACTTTGTGGCAGGACTGCTTTATCCAGAACTACGTGGACGTGGACCCCTCGCCCTCTTACCAGGACTACAAGTGCGGCAAGCTCACCTATAACGGCCACACCGGCACTGACTTCCGCATCCTGCATCTGGAGATGTATAAGCGCGGGGTGCCGGTGGTAGCCGCCGCCCCGGGCCAGGTGCTGAAGGTGCGCGACGGCATGCGCGACGTGAGCATACGCAAGACCGGCGTGGAGGCGGTCAAGGGGCGTGAGGCAGGCAATGCCGTGATCATCGAGCACAGCGGGGGCTGGACCACCTCCTACGCCCATATGCGGCGGGGCAGCGTGGCCGTCAAGCCGGGGCAGGAGGTCAAGGCCGGGGACCATCTGGGGCTGGTGGGCATGTCGGGCAAGACCGAGTTTCCCCACCTGCACCTTAGGGTGAGCCACAACCGCCGGGTGGTGGACCCATTTTTGGGCCTGACCAAACATATGCGCTGCGGCATATGGGGAAAGCCCTTGTGGAAGCCAGAGGCCCTGGCCCAGATGGGCTACCGACCCAGCGGGCTCCTGGGCGCGGGCTTTGCTGATAAAAAACCTGATTTCAATGAGTTGGAATTGAAGCCCGTCAAAGAGCCGCAGCTTTCCGCCCGCGCCCCGGCCCTTATCTTCTGGGCCGGCTCCTGGGGCCTGGACCAGGGGGACGAGGAGATAATCCGTCTCAGGGCCCCCAACGGAGCGGTCCTGGCCCAGCACCGAAGTGAGGTTAAACGGCACAAGGCCCAGAAGTTCATCTTTGTGGGCAAACGCCTGGGCCGTGGGGTTTGGCTCAAAGGGGCCTACCGGGGCGAGTACCGGGTGTTGCGCCGGGTGGGGAGCCGCAAGGAAGTGGTGGTCCAGGCTGACCGCACCTTGCAGGTCTATTAATGGCCCGGCTAAACGGACCAGCCTAGGGAATTTGCCTGATCAGGTCTTGATAAAAATCCGGAATTGCCGCCAATTTTTACCTTATTTTATGATTTATTAGTAATCCTTATCTCCAAGCTTCAAGTTAGTCACAGCTTTTTTTGCATTGCGTTATAATCAGTTTGACAGACATATATAATTGAAATTATGATATTTATTAGATATGTCTATCAGGTAGGCCCAGGTGGGGGGCTTAGAAAATCTACCACCCGGTTAAAGGCCTATTTTGGAAAAGAAAAAATTAGTATATCAATAAAAAATGCAAATAATGGAAGAAATTTGAAGCTTGTCATGTGTGAATAAAGAATTTCACAAGAGTGATTAAGTTCAAAAGGGCCAAAGCCTATGCAAAGTTACAGGAGTATGACGAAACCCGCCGTTATTATATCGCTATCTGTGAGTGAGGGCTGAAAGCGGCGTTAAAAAGGGGTCTTGCCGCTGTGCCCAAATCATTGTCCGTAGTGATGCCTTTACCGTTCTAAGCCGGTTTGACCTTTGGCACCCCCTTTTTCTATAAAACAAGGTAGCAAGCGGGAAGTTGGAAAGGCCTGTCCCAAAAAGCCTCTCCAAATCAGGCGGCGATTGTTGTGATCCCAAGCCCCCTGTTCCGATCCCTTCGGCTGCGCGAGCTGCGAGAAAGATGTAAACCGGTATATGCCCCTGGATGCATCATATTATCTAAATCCCGCGGCAAGACTGTTGGTTGTGCGCCAATTAACCATTTTGGGGGAGGAATAAAGCTTGAGGGCCACAAAGCGTGTGGTGTTGGTGGTGGATGATGAGGCCGGTATCAGGGATGTCCTGGCAGACCTTTTGGCCATGGAAGGCTACGAGGTCTTGACCGCCGCCAACGGTCAACAGGGCCTGGAGGCATATCAGGAGGGCGAACCGGACCTGGTTATAACCGATATCATGATGCCCAAAATGAACGGCGTGGATATGGTGCTCCAATTGCGGACTCGAAACCCGAAAGTGAACGTTATTTTTATGAGCGGCTTTTTCGGGGCCAGCCCCAGCCGCAGGGATATGACCGACGCGATAGCCACCTTTGGCTATCCCTTGGTACACAAGCCATTTAAACCCACGGACTTTTTGAGCCAGGTGCACAGCACCCTTTCCCTGAACGGGGTGTGAGGGTTCCGCTGTCGGCGGTCCCCCTGCAATCACCGGTACCGGCGGAGCCCCGGGTGCTGCCTGCTCAAGCCTAAACCGCCCTCCCTATTACATCACAGGGGTTCGGCCTGAGACCAGGCCGGACCCTCCCGCCTGCCCTGGGGCCGGTGCCATGATTCGGTAGGCACCAATGAGAAGGGCCTTGATCAAGGCCTGGGGCCGCCTTGCTTTTGCCCTGCCAGGGGCCGAGATCTCTGCCCAGAGATAATCCACATCAACCTGATTTCATGACAAGAAATGAAAGAGGAAGTCTCGCTAAAAGAGAGCTATAATTTTCAATTAGTTATGCCACCCTATACCTTGTCTCTTGACTTTTTACGCCTAATCTTGGTATGTTGCCGACCGTCGCTGCTTCTTTTTAAAGAATCTCACAATATCCGGAGGTGATTTGCCTGAGCTAGTGTTGGACAATGTGTCAATGCGCTTCGGCGGCTTAAAGGCGGTTGCCGACCTAGACATGAAAATACCGGAAGGGGTCATACTGAGCTTGATCGGCCCCAACGGCGCTGGCAAGACCACCGTTTTTAACATGGTCACCGGCGTGTACCCGCCCTCCAGTGGAACCATCACCTATGGAGACCTAAAGCTCAACGGGCTTAGGCCTCACACCATCATCGCCGGGGGAATCGCGCGGACTTTTCAGAACATCCGTTTGTTCAAGTCCATGACCGTATTGGAGAACGTGGCTGTGGGCATGCACTGCCGCACCCACAGTGGTGCAGTGCGGGCTCTGCTCAAGACCCGTTTCGAGCTGCGTGAGGAAAAGGAGATAACCCAAAAGGCCTATGAGGTTCTGGATAAGCTGGACCTGAGCCAGCACGCCAACGAGTACGCCTCCAACCTTCCCTATGGCGACCAGCGCCGCCTGGAGATAGCCCGGGCCCTGGCCACGGAGCCCAAGCTCCTGTTGCTGGACGAGCCCGCGGCGGGCATGAATCCGGCGGAGACGGCGAGGTTGATGAAGGTGATTCTGGGCCTGCGGGACACCGGGCTGACCATCTTTTTGGTGGAACATGACATGAAGGTGGTTATGGGTATCTCTGACTTGGTTACGGTTTTGGACTACGGTATGAAAATCGCCGAGGGTACGCCCCAGGATATTCAAAACAACGAGAAAGTCATAGAAGCGTACCTTGGCAGCGAGTATGTCAAGGCCCAAACGGGTTGACTAAATCCAAAAAGTAATTTTTGGGAGGAGGAAACGAGATGAGGAAAGTCGGCATTATGGTATTATGCCTGAGCCTGGTCCTGGGTCTGGGCGGCCTGGCCGCGGCCAAGACGCTCAAAATCGGGACCATCAGCCCCCTGACCGGCCCCTATGCCCAAGACGGCACTGACATCAAACAAGGCGTTATGACAGCAGTGAAGGTCTTCGGCAAAGTCAAGGGGTATGACAAGGTGGAGGTGTTGCCCACCGACTCGGCCTGCGACGGCGGCAAGGCCACCCTGGCCGCCAACAAGCTGATCAACGACGGGGCCAATGTGGTCATCGGCGCCTATTGCTCCTCGGCCACGGAGCCGGCCCAGATTCCCTTGATGAAGGCCAAGATCGTGCAGATCACCCCGGCCTCCACCAACGAACGCCTGACCGCCAAGGGCTATAAGTACTTCTTCCGCCTGCCGCCCCGCGACGACCGCCAAGCCTGGTCCACGGTGCAGTTTTTGGAGAGGAAGCTCAAGATCAAGACCCTGGCCCTGATAGACGACAAGCAGACCTACACCGCCGGTTTGACCAAAAACATCGAGCGTTTTGCCAAAGAGAAAAACATCATCAAGATAGTCGCCCATGAGTACATCACCTCCGGCGACTCTGACTTCACCGCGGTGTTGACCAAACTGAAGAAGGTCAATCCCGACGCCATCTACCTGGGCGTGTACCAGCCCGAAGGCTCCAAGATGGTGCCCCAGGCCAAGAAGCTGGGCATCAAGGCCGCGCTGATCTCCGAGGACGCGGTCTATCATCCCAAGTTCCTGGAGGTGGCGGGCAAGGCTGCCGAAGGCACATTCTTCACCTTTGCCAATCCCCCGGACACCCCGGAGCGGAAGTCCTTTGAGGATCTTTACAAAAAAACATGGAAGGCCAAGTCAGTGGGCTCCTATGCCTACTATTCTTATGACGCCGGCATGATGGTCCTGGGCGCGGTGGCCAAGGCGGGCACCGCCGATGCCGACAAGCTGGCCCCGGTCATCAGAGGCAACAAGTGGTCCGGCGTGACCGGCCCCATTGAGTTCGATGCCCACGGCGACCGCAAGATCGCCCACATTGTCTGGATCGTGAAGAACAACAAGTTCGTACGGTACTGGGATCCCCTGACCGGCAAGGACCTGAAGTAATCCACCCGGGCCAGGGGCGATGCCCCTGGCCCCTCCTTTATAACAAGCAAGAAGACGATTTCACCCCCGCTTAGGATCGGGCCACATGGATAATACCTCTTTTATTCTGCAACAAATTGTTAACGCCGTGTTTTTGGGCAGCATCTACGCCTTGATCGCCCTGGGCTACACCATGGTTTACGGCATCATCGAGCTGATCAACTTTGCCCATGGCGAGCTGTTCACGGCCGGGGCTTTTATAGGCGTTATCGTTCTGACCGTATTGCAGCATTTCGGGTTTGTGGAATCTCATTTCGTGCTCTCACTCATCATCACCTTTGTTTTAGCCATGGCCTATGTGGCGGTGCTGGGGGTGGCGGTGGAGCACATCGCCTATAAGCCGCTTAGAGCCTCCTCGCGCCTTTCGGCCCTGCTTTCCGCCCTGGGCATGTCCATATTTCTGTCCAACGGCATGATGCTGGCCCAAGGAGTTTCCGACCGGGCCTATCCTGATATCTTCGGGGTCAGCGGCGTTGAAATATTGGGGGCCCGGATCACCTATGGCCAGATTTTCATATTTGTGCTGGCCATCCTCTTGATGGTTGCCTTGCAGCTTTTTGTACACCGCACCAAGCTAGGCAAGGCCATGCGCGCCACTGCCCAAAACAAGCCCATGTCCAGGATGCTGGGCATAAACGTGGACAAGACCATCCGCACCACTTTTATAATCGGCCCCGCCCTGGGCGCCGCCGCCGGGGTCATGGTGGGCCTGCAGTATGGCGCGGTGCGCTTTGATATGGGGTTTATCTTCATGATCAAGGCCTTTGCCGCTGCCATTTTGGGGGGCATCGGCTCCATTCCCGGGGCCATGTTGGGCGGGTACATCATCGGCGGGGTGGAGGTAATGTGGGCCGCCTTTTTGCCCAGCGAGTGGAAAGACGTGACCACTTTCACCATCCTGATTCTGGTCTTATACCTCAAGCCCGCCGGGCTTTTGGGTGAAAGCGTTAGCGAGGCGAGAGTCTGATGCTCCTAAAAGAACTAAAGAAGATAGCCGTATATACGGTTTTTCTGGCCATCCTGATGGTTCCCCTGCTGGGCTTTCCCAGCCTCCAGTTCCAGGGTGAGCGTCCCTTGGTGGTGATTCTGGTGCTGGTGGGGCTGATGCTGCTGAACCTGGTCCTAAAGGCCCTGCGCCAGGGTCGGGACGGCAAGAAACAGCCTGAGCAGGGATTTGCCGAGCGCATAACCGAGCGCCTGAGCCAGTATCCCAAGCTCTATACCCTGGGGATCCTGCTGGTCTTGGCCTCGGTCTTTCCCCTGCTGGCCAACAACTATATGATCGACGTGGGCATCACCTGCCTGATCTACGTATGTCTGGGCCTGGGCCTGAATATTGTGGTGGGCCTCTGCGGCCTTTTGGACCTGGGCTTTATCGCCTTTTACGCGGTAGGGGCCTATACTTACTCATTGCTTAACCTGAACTTCGGCCTTAATTTCTGGGCATGCCTGCCGGTGGGCATTGTGGTGGGTATGACCGCCGGCTGCATCATCGGCTACCCCACCCTGAAGATGAGGGGCGACTATCTGGCCATCGTGACCCTGGGGTTCGGCGAGATCGTGCGCTTGGTGCTGAACAACTGGGACGACCTCACCGCCGGGCCCAACGGCCTGTTCGGCATGGCCCCTCCGGCTGTGTACTACCCCTCTATAAGCGGGGACCAGGGATTTCACTGGGTGACGGCGCAGCTGACCTCTTTGCCGGCCATGTACTACTTGATCTTGGTATTGGCCATTGTCACCATCATCGGCGTGGCCCGGCTCAATGACTCCCGCATCGGCCGGGCCTGGATCGCCATCCGCGAAGATGAGACAGCGGCCGAGCTTTCCGGCATCCCCACCACCGTAATCAAGCTTTTGGCCTATGCCA
>JASFOZ010000179.1:0-7871 GCA_050116255.1 Desulfarculaceae bacterium | reverse complement strand
AGCGGCCCAGAGGATGGACTGGCTTACGGTCATATCCAGGAAGTCCTCCCAAGCCTCGCTCTCCAGCTCTTTCATTTTCTTTTTAAAGGCCTTCTGGTCATCCTTGTACTGCTCGGCTATATTCTGGATGGCCTCGGCGGTCTCCATGTATAGCGGCCCCAGGCCGGCGTCCACATCCAACATGCCCAGGTAGTTACGCAGATTGGCCGGGATCGGCTTCACCAGGCCGTAGGGAGCCCAGTTGGCCAGCTCGTCCTTACGCACGGCCATATACTCGCCACCCGTGGCGCTGGTCGCGCGGCTCTTGAACAGCAAGAACCAGGCGCCCACCGGACCATAGGCGTCCTTGAAGCGCACCGGGATGAAACGGATCTCCTGGCAGGTCATCTCGGCGCCGGCCTGGATGGTGAAGTAGGCGGTGGAGCCGCTGTTGAAAGGCGGATACCAGGAGCGGCCCAGACCCTCGCCCACGGAGCGGGGACGGAATACGTGCACAGCGCCGCCCATCATGGCGCAGACGGCCTTGGCCTTAAACACGTAGAACTTGTTCTCGCGGGTGCTGAAGCCGTAGGCTCCGGCCACGCGGTCGCCGTCCATGATCGGACCCACGATGAAGACGCGCTCATAGATCTCGAAGCCCGCTTCGGTCATGGCGTTGATGGCGGCCTCGGAAACGATGACCTTGTAAGACTCGCCGTTGATCATTATCTGCCAACGGCCCTCACGCACGTATTTGCCGCCTTCATCCGTCCAGATGGGAAGGCCCCACTTCTCAAACAGATGCACGGAGCTGTCAACGTGGCGGGCGATGTTGAAGACCAGGTCGTCGCGGGCGATGCCCATCAGGTCCTGGCGGACGTACTCGATGTACTCTTCGCAGGTATTCTCGCCCTTGCTGTAGCCGATGTACTCGTTAATGGCCGACAGGCCCATGGCCACCGCGCCGGAGCGGGTGGGTACAGCCTTGTCCACCAGGGTAACTTTCAGGCCATTCTTCTTGGCCCAGTAGGCGGCTTCCACCGCCGCGCCGCAGGCGGACATGCCGCCGCCGCAGATCAAAAGGTCAGTGGTGACCTCTACGGTTTCCCAATTCTCCATTATGTTCCTCCTCCGAAATGGCAATAGAGGGATTTATTTCTTAAATCGAACTCCATCAAGTTTACATGGTGGGCATCTTGTCCACGCCGGCGGACGCAGGCTCGGTCATCAGATTGACGCTTTTGACGTCGCCGTCGCCTTCATCGAATCCGCCCAAAGGCTCAGCCGCACCCTCAGGTGTGGTCCGGATGGGGAACTTGAACCGTTTGACGTTGCCGTCACGGAACTTGACTGTCCACATAATGTCCTGGGATCCCCGCAGGGGAACCACTGAGGCGCCCAGAGGCACAAAGTCGGCGTAACCGCGTACGTCAATCGCCTGTTGGGGACAGATCTTCACGCAGTTATAGCACTCCCAGCACATGCTGGGATCACGGTTGAACGCCTTCATCTCCCCATAACCCATCGAGCCGTCTTTGTCCAACAGCATCAGGTCATTAGGGCAGATGTACATGCAAGCGGTCTTATCCTGCCCCTTGCAGCCATCGCACTTCTCAACCATTACGAAACTTGGCATTCAGTTCCTCCATGGATCTAGTTTTGGAAATTAATCCAAATTGGGGAATTAACTAAAAATGGGGGTTACCGGCACATGGCCGATAAACAATTTTCAGCTCCTTTGGGCTATAAACCCTTGGAACCTATGAACATTCACCTCCTTATTCGTGTTTGTTCACACACACATCGTCACGCCAGCAAACCAGTGCCCTGGCGTTTGACCCCCGACTTTCATTTCCAACAAAGAAACAAGACCCTACTATATTAGTCTCGCATGTCTTGTCAAGAAAAATGTGAATATAATAACTATCTCTGAGGCTCTATTCAGAAATCCGTATTTCAAGCCCTAGATCAGTGCTCTGAAATAAGGATAGTTATTCTTTAACTATCTGTATTTGATTGCGTAACAATCCCTGGCTAATGACTCGGGAAAACCGGATCCGTCAAAAACCGGAATCATCTCTTCCGCCGGGATTGCTCCTGAAACTGTGTCACTTGGTGCATAAAAGCCTCCAGGCGCACCCGGGAGCCGGACTGCTCCTGGCCGTCCATGGACATGGCCAAAAAAGGCATATTGCCATGGTCTTCACGAAAACGTTTCATCAAGGCATTTACGATGGTGCCGGGCATGCAGGTGAAGGGGATCACGTTGACCACTCCCGCCGCCCCCCGGTGAAGCATATCCCGGGATTTGCCCAGGCTTAAAATGGCTTCCCCCTCATAGGTGTCGTGCAGATAGGGGTAGGCCATGTCCAAGATATCCCTGGTGGGAGGTTCGTGAAGGCTGTGTAAAAACCCGCGCCAAGGCCGGCCAAGGGTATGTTCGTCCTTATGCTGGTAGTAATTATTTATTTTCGTTCCCAGCCAGGCCTTGTACCGCCTGAACATCCAGGCCCGGCGGGTGCTGGTGAAATTGATATAGAGCACCCACTCACCTATGGTGGGCATCCACACTTCTCCCCCCAGCTGTTCGATGGTGCTGACCACGTTCTCGTTGGCAAAGCGGTTGGCCCGGGTGTAGATCTCGCCCACCACCCCCACCAAGGGGCGCGGCTGCCCGTTTGTGCGGGGCACCTTTTGAAAGGCCCCCTTGGCCTCATGCATAATCTCCACCAGGTCCCTGCGCTCTCTGATGGTGGCGCTGACTTTATGTAAATACTGCTGATAGACCCGGTCGGTATCGCCGCGATGGGCCTCGTAAGGCCGGGTTTCGTGCAGGGCCTTTTGCAGAAGGTCCACCGCCACCAAACCCTGCCAGCCCAGGCGCGAAAAGTCGCTGCCCCCTGCCATGTTCAGCTCTTGGTAGAACTTCTCAGACTGGTCAGGCGCATAGATGGGAACGTCCTCAAAGCCCAACTCGTCCAGCACCAGCCTATGGAAGCGGTGATATTGACCAAAGCGGCAGGGGCCGGTGCCCGAAGGCATGAACATGGCCACCTGCCCCGGATCAACGCCGCTATCCAAAAGCAGCTTAAGCATGTCCCCGGTGGTGAGGGCGCAAGGGTAGCATTCCTTGCCCGAGGTGTAGCGCCGTCCCAGTTCCAGGGTGCGTTGATCGCTCTCCGGAAGCACCTGGGCCTTGCCCCCGCAGGCATCAAAGGCGGCGGCCACGGCTATGGAATGGTCGGTCATGGGCGGAATATAGACAGTGCGGCCCTTGGTCTGCAGATTGCGCCGCCGGGCGGGGCGCTGGGCCAGGGGGCGGGGCGGTGAATTCTTGAGTGAATCCAAAAACGCCTCCAGCCGGGTGATAGCCCCCACATCGGCGGAGTGCTCGTCTATCTCGATCTCCAAAAAGGGCTTGCCCTCCATCATCTGGGCGAAGAAGTGGCCGATGAACGAGTCCGGGCCGCAGCCGAAGTTGGTGATATATACCGCATAAAGCCTGGGGTCCTGGCGGACCATGGCGGCAGCGGCCAGGATGCGCTGGCCATAGCGCCAATACATCTCAGCCAAGTCCTCCCGGTCCATCTGCCGGTCCAGATCCAGAAAGTCCATGGGCAAAGACCAAACCCCCAGGCCGCGCATCTTTTGGGGCAGGCCCAGGTTGATGCCCGGATCGGCCCCATTGTAGGGCCGGCTGACCACCACCATGGCCAAATCATCAGGCCCCATCTGCTCTTGCACCTGCCTGCCCCGCTCCTTGAGCCTGCGGTAGAAGTCTGCCTGGGCCTCCAGGCCCGCCTCCAGAGCCGACCCCAAATCCCGGCTCCTCGCCCCCAAGCGCCCGGCCAACTCCATCAGATCGTCCCGCATTATTCTGGGGCCGAAACCAAAATGCAGGGGTGCGTGTATCAACTCCACGCCTTTGCCCTTGAAATCAATGGCCGCCGGCGCGGTGTAAGGCAGGGTCTGGACATAGGGGCAGGCCTCGCCGTATTCCAGGGGATGGTTCGGCGCCGCCATGTTGACCATGGAGGGCATCAGAATCCGCTTAACCCCTGCATCCACCAACTCGGCCAGATGGCCGTGAGCCACTTTCATGGGGAAGCAAGGCTCATTGACCACCGCCTCTACGCCTTTATGGATGAGCTTCTTATTGGTGGGCCCGCTGACCACCGGCTCATACCCCAGCCTCTGCAAAAAGGCGTTGAAAAAGGGCATATACTCCCGGAAGAACATGCTCCGGGGCACGCCTATCTCACCCCGCTTCTTACTCTCCGCAACCGGCTCCAGATAGCTTAGGAGCATCTCTTCCCGTTCGGCGAACAGGTCGGGCAGGTCCTGGCCCTTCTTTTGGGCGCTTTTGTCCACATCGTACTTTTCGCAGCGGGAGCCGTAGAAAAGAGGCCTTTTCTCCCCCTGGACCTCGACCTTGCGGATGGTGCAGGTGTTGGGGCAGCCCTGGCATTCAAAGGTTGAGATCTTGTAATCGATCTCGGATATGTCGAAACCCTTGAAGCTGGATTTTTCCCAGGTGCGCTCGCGCATGGCCAGCAGGGCCGCGCCGATGGCCCCGGTCACGTCGTTGTGAGGGGGTACGGTGATGGGTTTTTCCAGTATGGCCTCAAAGGCGGCCACGATGCCCTTGTTGGCGGCGGTGGCGCCTTGGTAGAAGATGCGCTGGCCCACATGGCGGTCCTCCACCACCTTGTTGAGGTAATTGTAGGCAATGGAGTAGCTAAGCCCGGCCACCAGGTCGTCAATTTCTTCTCCGGCCGCCTGATGGGACACCAGGTCAGACTCCATGAACACCGTGCAGCGCTCGCCCATGCGCACCGGGTTTTGGGCTCCCAGGGCCCGGCGTCCGAACTCCTCTTTTATCTGTATGCCCAGCTTTTCGGCCTGTTCCTCCAAAAAGGAGCCGGTGCCGGCGGCGCAGACCTTGTTCATCATAAAGTCGACGATGGCCCCGTCCTTGAGGGAGATGAACTTGGAGTCCTGACCTCCGATCTCAAAGATAGTGTCCACCTCGGGGTCGATGAAGGCCGCAGCCGTGGCCTGGGCGGTTATCTCGTTGCGCACGATATCAGCGCCGATGAAGTCGGCGGTGAGGTAGCGCCCGGAGCCGGTGGTCCCGGCGCCCAAAATGGTCAGACGGTCGCCGATCTCGTTGCCCGCCAGGCGCAGGCCCTCTTTGACCGCCTCCAAGGGGCGGCCTGCGGTCATGAGATACTGCTTGCTCAGCAGGCGGCCCTGCTCGTCGATAACCACCACATTGGTGGAGATGCTGCCCACATCAACGCCCAGATAACCTTTAAGGGACCCTGGCGGTAAATCTATCTTCTGAAGATCCTCAAAGTGGCGCTGGTCCAGGCTAAGCCGGCCCAGGCGCTTGGTTTCGCGGGCGGTCTGGCCGGACCTTTGTTCCAAGGCGTCCAGGCTGGGCAAGGGCCTGATTTCACCCATCTCCCGGGCGGTGAGGGCCGCGCCCCAGGCGCCCATGCAGCCGAAGTGCTCAGGCACAATAAGTTGCTCCGGCTCCAGGCCCATTATCTCGATCAAGGCCCGGTGTACGCCCTGGTTGGCGGCCACGCCCCCGGTGAAGCAAACCGGCGGCGTCACCTTCTTCCCTTTGGCGATGTTCGACTTTAAGTTGCGGGCCATGGCAAAGCAAAGGCCGGCCACGATGTCATAGTCCGGTGTGGCCTCCTGCTGCAGGTGGATCATGTCGGTTTTGGCGAAAACCGAACAGCGACCGGCCAGGCGCGGCGGGTTCTGGCTGTCCAGGGCGATGCGGCTGAACTCCTCGATGGACAGCCCCAGGCGGTGGGACTGCTGATCCAGAAAAGACCCGGTGCCGGCGGCGCACATGGTGTTCATGGCGAAATCGTCTATCTTCAAGCCGCCGTCGCCGCCGGGGCTGACCAGAATCAGCTTGGCATCCTCCCCACCCATGTCGATGATGGCCCGGACTTCCGGGTGACTGGCGCCCACGCCCTTGGTCAAACAGATGATCTCATTGACGGGCTGGGCATTCAGCAGGGGGGCTAAGGTGCCGGCCCCGCTGCCGGTGACGGCGCAGGCGCGGAAGTCCTGGCGCGGAAACTTTTGCAGTATCCGCTGCAGCACTTCCAGGCTCACCGCCAGGGGTCTGCCCATGGTGCGGGTGTAGTCGGCCCAAAGAAGCTTGCCCTCACCATCCAAGACCACGCTGTCCAGGCTCACCGAGCCCACGTCCAAGCCCAAGAAAAGACCCTTGCTTTGATCCCCCATAATCGAATCCTTCAGATCCGGCATGACGATCCCCTGCCTTGTACCCCTCTCAAACTCCCCGGTAAAAAACCTTGGACCCAAAGCGCTCTTTTGTCAATTGTCCTTGCTTCTCAAGTCCTTGAATTAATTCTTCGGCCTGGCTTTGTTCCAGGCCGGTCATAGCGGCCACATCCTCTTTGGTGCAGGGCCGGCGGCGGGTCATCTCCACAATCTCCTGGGCCAATTGGCCATGGTCGCCGCGGGACCGGCTCTGGGGAGCGGCGGCAACCTCCACCGGCACCGTGAATAGCCCTGCTATTTCATCCAGGCGCTCCGGTCCCACCGGCAAAGTGCCATCCACCGCCGGCGGGCGCACCACGGTGTTGAGCTGGACTTTGGCAGGCCTTATATCCGCCGCAGCCTGCACCAGCTTTTCCACTTCATCCGGGCTGTCATTAAACCCGGCGGCCAAGAGTATCTCCAGATACAGTTCCCCCTGAAACTCCCGGCTCAGTGAGACCAGGCCCTTAATTATCTCTGCGGGATGGAGCCCCGGTGCGGGCCGGTTCAGCCGCCGGAAGATATCGTCACTCACCGCATCCAGGCTGGGCACCAGCACATCCGCCTGGCAAAGCTCTGCCCGGACCTGGGGATCCGTGGCCAGGGTGCCGTTGGTCAGCACCGCCAAGCGGGCCGGAGTCATCTCTTTAATCTCATTAAGCACCAAGCCCAGGTCCTGATGCAAGGTGGGTTCTCCGGAGCCAGCCAAGGTTACAAAATCCGGAGGGTCCTCGAGCTCTTCCAGGCGGGCGGCCACCTGACGCAAAACCTCCTGGGCATCCCGGAAGCGGCCCCGGGTGGTGGTGAGGTTGGTGGTGGGCCCCAGCTCACAGTAACGGCAGTTCAAGCTGCAGGTCTTGGGCAAAACCAGGTCCACCCCCAGGCTCAGGCCCAGCCGGCGGCTGGGCACCGGCCCGAACACAGCTTGGTCGCTGGATTTGATTCCGGTCAAAGGCAGTGCCCTCCATTGAATGGTCTTTTAATACCAAGAATATCTGAAAATAGCATAGTATTGGCACCGAATCTGTCAAGTAGCCTGTCATGGCCCTTAGTTTACAGCCAAAAAGGGCTGGGGTAGACTTTGAATGCCATGCACATAAACCATATTGTATTAGAAAATCCCTTTGTGGCCGCGCCCATGGCCGGGGTAAGCAGCCCGGCCTTCCGCCTCATGGCCCGGAGGGGAGGGGCTTCCCTGGTCTATACCGAGATGGTGTCCGCCGCCGGTCTGGTCAGGGACCGCCCCCGCACCCGGAGGCTGCTCACGGTACTGGAAGAAGAGCGGCCGCTGAGCGTGCAGATCTTCGGCGCCGACCCGGAGGTTATTTATCAGGCTTCCCGGCTGGTATCTTCACACCCTGTCGACATCCTTGACCTCAACCTGGGATGCCCGGCCAAAAAAGTGCGCCGCCAAGGTGCGGGCTCCGCCCTTTTGGATGACCCGGTCCGCGCCGCCGAGGTGGTGTCTGCCGCCGTCCAAGGATCGTCCCTGCCGGTGACGGTCAAGCTCAGGCTGGGCTATAAAAAAAACGACCTGGAGAATATTCTGCCCGGGATAATCAAGGCAGGCATAGCGGCGC
>JASFOZ010000178.1:0-7874 GCA_050116255.1 Desulfarculaceae bacterium | reverse complement strand
AATGCCAAGAAGTCTTTGGACCGGGTGGCCAACGTGGCCCTGGGGCGCACCCGGCTGACCAACATTCTTTTTCTTTTGGGGATTACTGAGGAGGATATTGCCCAGGCCATGGCCAGCCAAGGCGAAGAATGCTGACCCGGGCCGGGGGTTTCATCATTGCGAGTCCCCTCCGGTCTCCTCGGCTGGGGCGGATTCGTCCTCAACCTCGGTTTCGAGCTGTTCCACCGACTCCACCCCCAATTTCTTGAGGCAGGCCTGTAGCAGCTGTTTGGCCTCGGGAAACTCCGGATTGATCTTCAAGGCCTGACTGATGGTCTCCACCCCTTGCGAGTAATCCTTCATCTCCCAGAAGGTGCGGGCCATATTGTAAATCAGGTTTTCATCCTCAGGGTGAAAGGCCAAGGCCTTGCGGTAGAGGTTCTGGGCCATCTCGAACTTGCTCTGGCGGCGATAGGCGATGCCTAAGCGGTTGTACAGATGGGCCAGCTCCGGGTCCATCTCCAGGGCCCGCTTGTAATAGGACTCGGCCTCGGCGGCGTGGCCGGCCTCCACCAAGACATCGCCGATGCGGGCCTGGAGCCCCGAATCCTCGGAGTCCTCCTGGCCGGCCTGGTCAAAATAACCCATGGCCTCTTGCAGGTGTTTGGCCTGCAGCTCGATCTCGCCCATATAGAAAAAGATGCTGGCGCTGACCGAGCCTTCTTCTTTCAGTTTTTTGGATATCTTCACCGCCGTGGCCAGTATCTTCAGGGCCTCTTCCAGCTGCCCCCGGGCGCGGTAAACCGAAGCCAGCCCCAGATAGGCCTTGAGGGAGTCCGGATTAAGGCGCAGGGCTGCCACATAGTTTTCCTGGGAGCCCTCATAGTCCTCCTTTTTTTTCAGGATCAGGGCCAGGTTAAGATAAGCCTCCATATCGGGGTGCACCTTAAGGGCGCCGCGGTAGCCTGCCTCGGCCTTCTCTAGCTTGCCTTTACGCATGGCCACCCGGGCGGTGGTGATATTCTGCAGGAATTCCTCTTTTTCTTCGTCAACGAATTGCTCCAGGATCTGTTCCACGGCGCCGCGCACCACTTTGGCTTCCAAAGGCAGGTTGATCAGGCCGGTGACCCCCATCTGGATGGCTTTTTTCTCCAGCCCCTTGTCCCTGAGGTCCAGCATCATCACCACCGGCAGCTTTTTGGTCTTGGGGCTTTGGCGCGTGAACTCCAAGACCTGAAAACCGCTCATGGGTTTGAGCTTTAGTCCGATTATCATGAGATTAAGCGGCTGTTCCTTCAGAACCTCCAGGGCCTCATCCGAGGAAGTCGCTGTCCACAACCGGTAAAATTGGAAGTCGTCCAGGTAGGACCGCAGTGTGTCTATGCTGGTGGGCACTAGATCCACCAACAAAATGCTCATCTCACGGTAGGCTAGCTTCACCCGGCCCCTCTCGGCAGGTTTACAATGGATCGTCTCCTGAGAACAATTCCCGGCAAGCCGGTAAAAAAGGATTTGGCGGAATGTCTATACACCCGGCCTGCACCAGCCCAAAACAAGCAGGCCGGTCCGAATCGGCCGGGTGGGGCCTGATCCCAGTCTGCTCGCGCCCGAAAAATCCTGTTTATAATCGCATTATTGATGCCCGGGGGACAAGCACCTTCTGGCACTTGGGAAATATTTCTCAGAAAGCTAAGCACCTTGCCAGCCCCTGCTATTTTTTGGCCTCTTGACCGCTGCCAGCGGAGTCTTTATTCTTAAAGTTAGGGTCAGGGAAATTCGCCCCTTGATCCCAGCCTAGTTGGAGGTGCCATGGGCTTACCGCCCGCGCACGGATTATTATTAACCACTCAACCTTCACTGCCTAGCGGCGATCAGAGCGCCCGCAACCCAATCCCCTCACAATCTGTGGGCTTATTAGAAAAAAAGCTGCATATTAAGGGTCTTACCTATTTTTCTAGTAAGGAGCAGTCTATGCACGAAGTCGAGGAACTGAACCGTTTGGCCCAATGGGACACCCGTCCCCAACCAACCTTGAGCCTGTATCTCTCCCTGGATCAACCCCGGGAGGCCCGTTTACAGGCCCTGGGCCAGATGGTCAAAAGCAAAGAGCAGCAGATGAAAGGCAATGGGGCCCTCAAGGCCTGGGAGGCATTGGCAGCCGATTTGGAGGAGGCCACCCGTTACCTGGAGGAGCTGCCCATGGGGCCGGATAGAGGACTGGCCCTGTTCTCCTGCCGAGGCCAAGGGCTGTTTGAAGCCCATACCCTTCCCCTGACCGTACCTAATCTTTTGGAAGTAGGGCCTTCACCCTACATTCGCCCTTTGGCGGCGCTGGCGGGAGACCATCGCCGCAGTCTTACCGTGGTGCTGGACCAGCGCCGGGCCCGCTTTTTCGAGTCTTTTCTGGGGCGGGCCACGGAGCTTGAGGACATGGAACTTGTCAGCGAAACCACCTCTCCTGAACGCGACGGCGATCAGGGCCGTGCCGGTGATAAACGCCTCTCCCGCCGGGCAGATGAGGCCAGGTTTCGCCATGCCAAAGAGATCAACACCGCCCTGATGGAGCATTTCCGCAAATCGGACTGCAGCTGGCTGTTGCTGGGAGGGCCCAAGCCGGCGGTGGAGGGGCTTATACCCGAGCTGCATACCTACCTGGGCCAGCGCCTGGCCGGAACCTTCGCCTGCGAGGTGGGGACCCCTCTTTCCCAGGTGAGCCAGGCCATCGCCGACACCCTGGGCGACTCCCGCCGGCAGCGGCAGGAGCAGTTATTGGCCAATCTGGCCGATAACCTGGGGCCCAACGGCAAGGCGGCTACTGGCCTCAATCAAGTCCTGGCCTCGCTGCACGAAGGCCGGGTTCACACCTTGTTCGTGCGACGGGGCTTTACCAGCCCGGGAGGCTCCTGCCCCAGTTGCGGCCGTCTGCGCCATGTGGACGGTAAATGCCCGCTGTGCAATACCGACATGACCCCGGTGAGCGATGTGGTCAACCTGGCCCTGGCCCAGGCCCTGGAGTCCGGCGCCATTTTGGAGCAGATTGACGGCGACTCCGCCTTGGATGACCTGGGGCATATAGCCGCCCTGCTTCGCTATGCCTAAAACCACGGGGGCCCCATTCTGAGGGCCCCCCCAACTTTTGCCTGGCTTAGGCCACTGAACCAACCTCGATTTTCGATCCGCATAAATCAAATGGGGAATAAAGGTCCTTATTCACATAAGATCCCTGCCCTATTTACCGGTCAAGTCTTTCCATGGCGGCGTCTGAAGTATGCAGTCGTCTGCCTCCTGCTCCATACGATGGTATAGCGGCGCCGGCAGGGTGAGGGTCAGAGTGTCGCGCCGAAACCGCTTTTGCATGACCTCCCGGCCATCCACACCCAGCATACCCAGAATCGCCCGGGGAGCAGGTTGCTCGGCCTGGGCATAGGCAAAGGCTGTGATGCTGGTGCAGTCTGCGCCTTGGGGGACCTGAACCGGATCGGTTCCCGCCATGACCGACCCTGCCACGGTGACCAGCCCGCTAAGTTCAAGCGGGCTTACCGGAAAAATCACCGCGCGCAGGTTTTCCTCAGGGGCGGTGAGGCTCAGGGGTTTGAAGAGAACATACTTCTGAGAGATGTCATACCGGGGCAGACCATGTAGTATCCAGTCTTTGGCCAAGTCCGCATTGCAATGCCTGCGCTCGCCAAACTTATACAAGTCCTGCCAGTTCTTGGGCCTGGCTTGCATATGGGCTTCATAGGCTGCTTTATCAGAGGCAGACTTGATGCCTTTACTGAATAAGGCCGCATAGCGATCCAGTATTTCCTCCGAGACATCGAAGTCAACACCAAAGCCCAAGGCGGCGCGGCCTCCGGGACAGGCTATGCTCTCTCGGCTGGCGGCGGCGATCTTTCCTCTTTTCGAGGCCTCGGCCATGAGATAGACAACGCATCCGAATTTACCCTGCTTGAACTGAAAGACGTGCCGGTGAATAGTATCGCTCCAAACCACTGCCACCGGCTCGAACTCGGGTCTCAGGTTGGACACCAGAGCGCTTTCCATGCTTACCTCCCTTGATGAGGGGCTACTCAGCGCCCCTAAACACAACACTTCCCCCAAAAGCCGCCATCCCAAAATGCAATATCAGGCTGGGTTGGGGCCTTCATACTCTACCCTTTATCAAAGTTTAGGGATACCCAACTGATCTTGCCCCAACCTACAAGGCCTTTGCTAAGGAGCTTGCGGGCCGTGGTTTAGGTGAATCCATGGCCTGCTTGAGGCCTTGGGAAAAGCTGGGCCAGTTTTTTATGCCAATTTATTTATAGATAATAATTCCGTTTTTACAGGGCATCGGCGTCAATCCCTTCAATTATAATAAACATAGGGCATAAAAACTCTGAGACTGGTTACCAACACTGGATGTCAGCTTCGATTGAGGTATTGAGCTGTTTTGGAGAACAGCCTCAAGCACGCCGCTGTATTGAAAAAGACCACCTAAAATGGAGTCGGCTCATGAAAAAACGCCTGCTGGTGATTTGCTCGGGGTTGTTGTGCCTGGCCTTGTCCCTGCCCGCTGGAGCTGCTCCTGTGGTCAAAGTGGGCGCACGCATTCGCCAAGAGGTTGGATACGAGACCCAAAGCAAGGAACTGACCCAAAACGGGCAAGATGCGGTTGGCAACACCTTCTTGGGCATAGCCAGCAACAGCTATTGGCGGGCCAAATTCACCAGCGCCGACCGGAAAGTTGGAGCCTTGGTGGAGCTTGCCATTACCTCCAGCGCCTCATTAAGACATGCCTACGGCTGGTATCAAATGGGAAACTTGAGGTTTCTGGCCGGCCAGACCGAGTATTGGATGGATGTGGATGCGCCTACCACTTGGCTGTTTACCGAAGATTTTGAGGGCTTCGGCCAGTTGGAGGCCAAGCGCAAGCCTCAGGTAGGCATCGAGTATGACAATGGAAGATACGGGTTTCAGCTCTATTTCCGCCGACCCCAAGGAAGGAGCATAGCGGTGCCTCTGGGGGAAGATGTTGCTTTTGGCGCGGATGTGTACAATATCCTGCCCTTTATAGCCCTGGCCGGCAAATACAAGACCAGCCACCTCAAAATTCTTCCCACAGCCGGCTGGGTGCATTACCAGATTGAGGGATTGCCTTCAGGCCAGGACGATTCCTTTTCCGCCTGGGCGGTGCGCCTGCCTGTGATTTTGAAATGGGGAGGCTTCTACTTCGGTATCTGCGGCCACTACGGAATCAATCTGGAGACCGACTTTGCCGATTATGGGCCTTATGCTCTGCCGGTGGTTAAATCAGACGGTTCCTTTGAGGATACCCAGCTCTACGGGGGCTGGGTGGATGTGGGCTATTCTTTTGGCGCCCTGGCTGTCCATGCCTCCGTGGGGTTTGAGCATTATACAAACGATGCCTGGAAAGATGACCTCGGCTATGCTGAGGATTCCTTTGACCGCCTGGCCTTTGCCCTTAATGTTGGTTATAAAGTCCATAATCATCTGGTTCTGAAGCCGGAGTTCGCCTACTTTGATCACGGCGACGATCCCCGGGGCGGAGAAGATGCGGGAAACGAATGGGCAGTGGGAGTGCGCATCGAGTTCAAATTCTAATCTGCGGCCTGAACTTTCCCTCCTGCTTTGAACGGCCATTTCCCCCAAAGCCAACTTTTCTCGTCACATTCCTTGCCACTTTCTCCTGTGCAACGTAATGTGGCTGAATCCTGCGGACGGGTTGTGTTCATCCAGCCTGAAGAGAATTTGGGAGGGGTATTTTGGGCGCATCATCTGATCAAGAATACTCTGTGGGCGATCCCCGGCCGGTTTCCGACCTTGCGGACTCGAACAAACCGGTTCTAATTCCCTGCCCCCTGGAAAACTTCGAGTTACAGCTTGAGCCCTATTTCGGATGCGGTCATCAGTGCCTTTATTGCTATGCCATGTGCGGCCCCGGCGGTGGTTGGGTAAGCGATGTCAGATGGTATGATGACTTACCCGGCCGCTTGCAGGCTGCGATCTCGGGCCTGGAGCCGCAGCGCATCTACATGGGCCTTTATTGCGACCCTTACCAGCCGGCTGAGGCTGAGCAAGGCCAGACCAGGCAGGCCTTGCAGATTCTTTTGGATGCCGGCTTCTCAGCGAGCATCCTCACCAAGTCGGATCTGGTCGTCCGCGACCTAGACCTCCTAGCCGCCATGCCCGAGGCATCGGTGGCAATGTCGCTGGGATTCTCGGATGATTCCCTCAGGCAAATGCTGGAAAAAGAGACCCCGCCCAACCGCCGGCGCATCGAGGCCCTGCAGACCCTAAAGGCAGCCGGCCTTGACACCTCGGTGCTTATTTGTCCGGTGCTGCCTTTTCTTACGGATATTGCCGCCCTGGTCAGATCGCTTCAGGAAAGCGTAGGTCTGGTGTGGATATATCCGCTGTCCATAAACAACCAAATAGACCCCAACTGGCAAAATTTGTGGGGCCTGGTCAGCCGGGAGTATCCTGAATTGGCCGCAGACTTCAAACAGGCTGTGTTTAACCGGGATCACGAGTACTGGCAAGGGCAAAGGGCCTTGGCCGAGGAATTGGCTGCAGAGACCGGGGCCGAGTTTCGGATAAGGTTGTGATCACCTGATCCTCCTTGTTTGGTCCATAAGGTCAGCACCAAAGGCCAGCCTGAAAAATTCAGGCATGGCAGCAAACCTTTAAAAGCCTGTTTCCGGCAACCTTCTTCAATAATTAAAAAAGTCCTACAGGGACGCCAAACACACGCAACGGGCAAAATTGGATTGACTTAATAAAAAATCGCTATATAATAAAGGCAATAAATATGAATATTAAGTAAGGTAATTATTCATTGAAGGTGAATAGGCCAACCTTCCTTAGCCATACAGGGGTAAGTGTCCCGGTTTCCGATACGGCTGCCGGCCGCCCCGATCTGCCCTTGGCGAGATTTCATTGGTTAGGCTTCATTGCCAGAGGAGGCCAAAAATGAGAACCAAGCTTTTATACCTAAGCGGCAGCTTCGCCTTTGCCTTTGCGATATTCCATTGCTTTTTTTGGGTATTGTTCAATTGGTCCCAGGAATTAGCCCGGCTGAGCCCGGTGAACGCCGGCATCGTTCAGGTGTCTAATATTATGTATATTTTCATATTCATCTATCAGGGATTCGCTTCCTTTAAGCTGGCTGCAAAAAAAGAGCCCTTTACCTTTATGGAAAAATCAATCCTGATCTTTATAGTTGGTTTCTATTTCCTGCGCGCCGCCTTAGGCATTCCTTTTTTCGGGGTCACCATCGCCCAGATCGTGGTCATCCCGGTGTGCCTGATAATCATCGCGGCCAACCTGCTGGCGCTGAGAGGTGAGCCAGCGGCCGGCCTGGCGTCGGGTAATATTTAAGGGGCGGGCTTTAACCATGAAAATAAGCAACAAACAAAAGATGAAAAACCGCGAAGCTATTATCCAGGCCGCAGTGGATCTCATTGTCGAGAAGGGCTTCAAGGCGACCACCATGCGGGCTATGGCCAGGCAGGCCGGCCTGGGCGACGCCACCATCTACAATTATTTCCCCACCAAAGAGTCCATACTCTTTGCCTATTACCAAGACAAATTCGGCGAGGCCGGCGAGAGCCTAGACAGCATACCCGGCTATGAGGAATATTCCTTCCAAGAAAAACTCCAGGCCTATTTCGAAAACTGCCTGGAGACTTTCTTGGCTGACCGGGAGTTCCTACAGGAGACCTTCAGCCTGGTTTTCTACCCCCTAACCCCCCTCAAGGAACTCCAGCAAATCAAGGCGCGCTTTTTGGAACGCCTGGAAGCTATCTTCAACGCAGCCGTCGAGGCCGGAGAGATCGAGGAACCTCCCTTCCGGGAGCTGACCTATCATTTCTTTTGGGACTATTTCGTGGGCA
>JASFOZ010000177.1:0-7876 GCA_050116255.1 Desulfarculaceae bacterium | reverse complement strand
TAGCCAGCAACAGGATTTTACCTCTGCTGCCAGCGCCTATTGTGAAATGGCCGATGCCGCTCCCCAGGATTGGGGAGCCCGAAACCGTCTGGCCTTGTGCCTGATGATGTCAGGCGAGCGGGACCAGGCAGTTACAGAGATGCAAAAGGCGGTGGAGCTTTCTCCCCAGGA
Organism: Desulfarculaceae bacterium; assembly: GCA_050116255.1. Lineage (GTDB taxonomy): Bacteria > Desulfobacterota > Desulfarculia > Desulfarculales > Desulfarculaceae > JASFOZ01. The sequence goes on along the minus strand of JASFOZ010000177.1, from coordinate 7,705 downwards.
CCCAACCCTGCTGGCCAACCTGGCCAAGATGCACCTGGTGGCCGAAGAATGGCAAAAGGCGCTGAATATATTCGAGCAAGCGCTGGAATTAGCGCAAGATCCGTTAAAGTCAGAGATCGAACCACTTTTGCAACACTGCCGCAGCCATTTGGCAGATTCGGCTTCCCCGGCTGATCCCCCTGAAGATAAGGCATCTGCCCCGTGTGAAGCCCGCGCGGCTTCAATTCATATAAATGAGCGGTTTAACATACTTTTTGTCCAAGAGGCCCCTTGCATTCGCAACTATAAAGAATGTTGCGCCCTAAGATCCCGGGGCCATGGCGTGACATTGGCATATACCAAAGCGCGCCTAAGCCAGCTCTACCGGCTATCAGATGATATTTACGAGGCCTGTGTCCAGATAGCAAATCCCCAGCAACTATGGGATCTTTCAAAGAATTTTGATGTGGTTCATTGCCACAATGAACCTGATCTATGGACCGTGGCCGCCCTGGCCGGAGATAAGCCGGTGGTCCACGACACCCATGACCTGATCTCCCTGCGCCAGCCCGGGGATCAAAGTATCGCCTTTTTTGAAACCCTGGCCAACCGGGGCGCTGACGGCAGGGTCTATGTGTCTGATTATCTTTTGCAGACGGCCATGGCCCAATATGGCGCTGATCCTAAAACATCTCTGGTCCTGCACAATTACGTGGGCGCTGATATGCTGCCCCGGGAGCAATTGCCCAAGCTGTCCGCCCAGGATGGGCAGATACATCTTGTCTACGAGGGTGGACTGACCCATGAGGCCGGAACCCACCGCAGCTTTCTGCCCCTATTCACCGAGCTGGCCCAGGAGGGGTTCAACGTCCATATTCACCCCGCCTTTGCCAATCCCGTGTTTGAAAAGACCGCCGCCGACCACGCCCGGTTGCACTATTATCAACCCTGCTCTCCGGAAGAGCTTCTTACGTTTTTGACCCGCTACGACTACGGCTTGGTGCCGTTTATGATTCAGCCCCACAACCGGCGTCATCTGGATTCGGCCCTGCCCAACAAGCTCTTTGAGTACCTGGCGGCCGGTCTGCCGGTTATCGCCACCAATCTTCAGTCCTTGCGCGAGTTCATCACCACCAAGCAGGTGGGGCTGGTTTATGACCGCGCCGTTGATGTGGCCCCCCAGCTGAAAGGTGTCCGGTCCTTTAGCGTAGATCAGAACCAGTTCACCATGGAGTGCGCCATCGGGGATATGGAAGGGCTCTACGCCAGGTTGAAGGGAACCGGCAAAAGGATCAGGGCTGCAGCCTAGGCTGCTGATGGTAGGGAATATCAGGCTAAGGATCTGGCCATGCCCAAGATGGTGACCGTGGTTGGGGCCCGGCCCCAGTTTGTCAAGGCGGCTGCCTTGTCAAGGGCCCTGGCCCGTGACCGGCAAAGCCCTATCAAAGAGGTCATTGTGCACACAGGCCAGCATTTTGACCAAAACATGAGCCAGGTGTTCTTTAGGGAGCTTGAAATTCCCCGGCCTGATTACAACCTGGGCATAAACGGCGGCTCCCATGCTGTCATGACCGGCGAGATGCTGATCGGCATTGAACAAGTACTTACTCAGGAAAACCCGGATCTGGTGCTGGTTTACGGTGACACCAACTCCACCCTGGCCGGCGCCCTGGCTGCTGCCAAACTGAACCTGCCCCTGGCGCATGTGGAGGCGGGCCTGCGCAGCTACAATCGGTCCATGCCCGAGGAGATCAACCGGGTCCTGACTGACCATATTTCCCGGCTATTGTTTTGCCCCACTGAAAACGCCCTCATCAATCTGTCTCGGGAAGGCATCGTTGAGGGCGTGCACCTAAGCGGCGACGTCATGTGTGATATCTGCTTGCTATACCGCCAGGCCGCCCGTCAAAAAAGCAACGTTTTTAAAGAAAATAATTTGGCGGAAAAAGGCTACATCCTGGCCACCTGCCACCGCCAGGAAAACACCGACGATCCCGGGCGCTTAGAAGGAATCATGCAAGGGCTTACTGCCTTGTCCCGGCAATTGCCGGTGGTCTTGCCCCTACACCCCCGCACCCAGGCCCGGGTGCGAGAACACGGGTTGGACGGCTATCTGGCATCACTTATGGTGCTGGCGCCGGCCTCTTACCTGGACATGATCGCCTTGGAGCAGTCGGCGGCAGCCATTGTCACTGATTCCGGCGGGGTGCAAAAGGAAGCCTTCTTTTTCAAGGTACCCTGTTTTACCACTCGTGAGGAGACCGAATGGGTGGAGACCGTGGACCTGGGCTGGAATCGATTAGTGGGCGTCGACCCCCAGCGGCTGCTTCAGGCCTTTGCCGCTGCCTCGGGATCTGAACCAAAACACCCCCCCTTGTTCGGCCAGGGCCGGGCCGCAGAAATCATTCTCAGAGAATTAACCGGGTATTTGGCATAACCCAGCCAGTTGGCAAGCAATTTGCTTGAAAAACAGGCGAGGTGCAGGCCAAGGGCCGCAACCGCGAGGTAAGGGCAGGCGCCCCAAAATATGGGCCCTGACGCCAAGCAGGAAAGAAGCAGCCAATAGATGTGTGGTATTGCAGGAATTTTTGATTTTAAGGCTTCCGGGGCAGAGCCTCTTTTACCCCAGGTAGAGGTAATGTTGGAGCTTATGCGCCATCGGGGCCCGGACGGCCGTGGCAGCGAGGTGCTGGAAAATTTGGCCCTGGGGCATGTACGCTTGGCCATTTTGGACCTGAGTGAACGGGGCCGCCAGCCCATGCAGGCAGGCAAAGGCCGTTATTGGATCTCTTACAACGGTGAGATCTACAACTACCTGGAGCTAAGAGAAGAGTTACGGGAACTGGGGTATCAGTTCCAAACCGACACTGACACCGAAGTTATCCTCAGGGCCTATGAGCATTGGGGACGGGATTGCTTCTGCCGCTTCAACGGCATGTGGGCCCTGGCCTTGTGGGACAATCATCAAAAACAACTGGTGCTCTGCCGTGACCGAGTGGGCATCAAGCCCCTGTACATCTGCCAAGATGGAGACCGCCTGGCCTTTGCCTCCGAGCTAAAGGCCTTGATCGCCTACCGCCAGATGAGCGGGCTGCCGGTGCAAATTGAAAACCAGTCACTTCAGAGTTACCTTTCCTCCGGCCTGGTCGACGGCCTGGAGCCCACCTTTATCAAAAACATCTTTCGGTTCAGGTCCGGCCACTATTTGATTGCAGACCAACGGGGAGTGCAGGCCTATGAGCCCTATTGGGACCTGCCTTCTCTGGCCGCGGCCAAACAAGAAGAGCTAAGGGGCCTAAGCAGGCAAGACCTTGCCGCCAATCTTTTGGCGGTGTTGGAAGACGCAGTGACCAAGCACACCCGCTCGGACGTGCCCGTGGGGATATGCCTCAGCGGCGGGTTGGACTCCAGTTGTGTGGCCGCCTTTGCCAGCCGGCTCATCCCCTCCTTGAACAGTTTCACCACCTGGTATGAGGAAGGCAAGGCCTATGACGAGTCGGAACACGCCCAGCGTATAAACCGGCGCTTTTCCTTGGCTCCCCACCTGATCAAGGTGGACGGCGGCCAACTGCTGGATCAGATGCCCCAGATGCTCTGGCACCTGGACGAGCCCACTCTGGCCTATGGCATCTACTCCATGTGGGAGGTCATGAAGGCGGCCGCTAAAGAGGTCACCGTGGTGATGGACGGGCAGGGCGGGGACGAGCTGTTTGCCGGTTATGATTTCTATGCCCCCACCTTTATCTACAGCCAGATGCTGGCTCAGGACCAGGAAGCGGTTGAGCGCACCTTAAATGGCTTTGAGGCCAATTACGGCGGTGGGCGCCGCCAGGAAATATGGCTGGAGGCCCAGGCCTTGGCCCAGCAGAACGCCGTGAACAGGTTGCCCTCGCGCTTTAAGGGCGTTCTGAACAATTTTCTTTTCCAGGAACTTACCAGCTCACGGCTGCCCGCCCTTTTGCGTAACGAAGACCGGCTTTCCATGGCCTTTTCCATCGAGTCCCGGGTGCCTCTGCTGGATTACCGTCTCATGGAGTTCGCCTTTGCCTTGGACGAAGGCTTCAAGGTGGGGCCGGGCTGGTCCAAGCATATTTTCAGGGAGGCCCTCAAGGATCAATTGCCGCCCGAGGTTACCTGGCGCAAGGACAAGATGGGTTTCCCCACCCCCTTTGAGGTCTGGGCGAGTGGGATTCATAAAGAAGCCATCCGCCAAACCGTCCTGAACCTCGATGCCAAGATTGCGCAATTCATCCCTGCCCATGAGTTGAATGCCTTTTTTCAGGCCTGGGATCAGGGGAATAAAAATGTCTGGATGTTATGGCGGCTGTTCAGCCTGGAGATCTGGTTGGGCTTCTATCTGGACCGGGTATCCCGGGAAGTGGCCGCGGCCCAGGTCAAGCTCACATCGCACCTGGGGCCGATCAAGTCCATAAAGAGCTCTGGCGCTGAGGCAGCCATGCCCATGGTATCCGATTCAACCTCTCCTCCCTTTCCAGTGTCCGCCTCCGCAGAAGTCCCGCGCCGAGACAATGAGTCAGAGGGCGTTGAACCTAATACCGCCGGCGGCTCAGGGCTTTGCTATCAGGGGCCGGGCGGTGCTGAGGCCCTTCTGGAGCAGGGGCGTTCTTTGATGTCCCAGGGGCATCACGCCGCCGCTGCTGAGAAGCTTGGCCAACTGGCCCGATTGGAACCCGGACATCACCTGGCCCACAATCTTTTGGGCATTTGCCATATGATGAATGATTTGGCCCCGCAGGCAGCCGATGCCTTTGCCCGGGCCCACTTTCTGGCCCCGAACAACTGCACCTACCTGGCCAACCTGGCCAAGGCCCAATTTTTAAACCGCGATCTGGACGGCGCCAGGCAAAACCTGCAGCAGGCCCTGGAGTCAGCTCCTGAAGAGCAGCGGCCGGAGCTTTTGGCCCTGCTGGAAAAATGCCAATTCCAGGGTGCCCAGGCCCTGCCTCAGGTGTCTGAAATAGCGCCTCCGAAACCTGACAAAGTCAGGATGCCAGAGTCTTGGATGGATGATGAACTGACCCGGCAGTTGGCCCCGCCGGGAAAGGCCGCCCAGCAAGTCAAGGAGGATGCCCGCGCCCTGGACGGAGTTAGAGTACTGCATGCGCCTTCGGAGATAGCGGGGAATCTGGAAAGGATCTCCCGTCATCTCAATAAGGTGGGAGTGCAGTCCACTTCATTGAACTATGGCTTGAACACCTGGGCCAAATACAAATGCGATATCAATCTCGACCTTCCTCACCTGACGCCCCAGAAAAGGGCTCAGGTCGTGCAGGAGGTTTTTGAAAAGGCCTTGAATGAATATGACATCTTTCATTTCCATTTTACTCGTTCCTTTGACGCCAACTTCAAGGACTTGGAAATTCTAAAAGATCGTGGCAAAAAAATAATTTTCTCCTTTTGGGGAAGCGACCATAGAAGCGATGAATGCGTGGACTTTCATCAAGCTTGCTTTTTGGGCCACAATCCACCTGCGCCCTATTTTAACTCCAGCGATTATCAAAAGGCTCAGAGACTCATAAACCGTTATGCCGATGTGATGTTCGGGCTGGCCTGCTTTCCCCGGGGCATGTTCGTTCCCGGCTATATGGACACAGGTCAGTGGCACCCTGCCGAGAAGGAGGCCCTGGCCGCCCAAGCCAACAAAGATCCTCATAAGCTCTATTTGGTGCACGCCCCCTCAGACCCCCGCTATAAAGGCTCGGCGGTGATTATACAGCTCTTGGAGGAGTGCAAAAAGCAGGGGTTGCCCCTGGAGGTAATCTACGTCAGCGGCCTGGAGCTGGCCGAGGCCAAAAAGCAGTATGCCTTGGCTGACTGCGCCGTGGACCAGATCGCCACCGGTACCTTCGGCTCCTTCGGCTCCGAGATGATGCTTTGGGAAACTCCCATCCTAATCTATCAGGATGAGTGTCTGCGTAAGATAAGGCGCGATCCGCCGGTAATTCATGTCACCAAGGACAGTTTTGTTGATCAGGTGGCTCGCTGCCTGGAGATGAAAAAGAGCGGCGAGCTTGCCCAGCTGGGACGCCGAAGCCGTAAGTGGGTGCTCTCTCATTTGGAGATCACCACCCACGGCCTGCCCGTGTATTTGAAGGTCTACCGCCTGCTTATGGAAAACCGCAGTGTGCCTCAATACTTCAATTTGGACTGGCAACAACAAGACGCCATGATGGCGGCGGGCGTGAAGTCGGATTTTTACCGCTATATGACAGACCACCGTATCTACGAGGAGATAGGTATCCCGGTTCCGTCAAGGGACCAGCGGCTTTATAACTGAGGCATGTTTGGACTTGAGGGAAGAAATCGTGAAAGGCCATTGGCAAGAAATAACTAAAGCGCGGCTTAGGGGCCAAGGGCATAGGTCCGCACTGCGCTTTAAGACGTTCGGACTAAAAACCGAAATGTTCTCAGGGGCGGTCAATGGGTGGCGAACTGATTCAGAGCAGGCGTCTGTCTTAAACCTGAGAGGCCACAATCGGGCGGAGGTTTGAATAGTGCAGACGGCAATCATCATAGACGCCCATGTTCATGTTACGCCTGACGGCAACTGGTTTGGAACCGGTATAGACGCCTCAGAAGGGCGTCTGCTTAAGGAGATGGAGCAGACGCAGCTCTCCGGGGCGGTGGTGTTGCCGGTTTACGGCTTGGCGGATGATCTCTTTGTGGCCGGGCTTTGCCGCCGTTACCCGCAAATACTGGCGGGGTTCGCTATGCCTGATTTTAAGGCGGACATGGATCCTATGGACCAAGTTCGCCGGGCCTTTGAGGAATACGGCCTCAAGGGAGTGAAGCTCCACCCGGGTATGCAGAACCTTGACCCCAACGATCCCCGCCTGGAGCCGCTTTTGAACTTCTGCGCCCTGTTTAGCCTGCCCGTGATGTTTTGCACCAACTTGGGTCCCAGTGAAATATCCCTGCAGCGGCTGGGCCCCTTTTGCTACGAGGAACTGGCCCGGCGTCACCCCGAAACCACCATCATTCTGGCCCATGCCGGCGTGCATCGGGTTTTGGACGCCTACTGGGTGGCCAAGCGCAATCCCAACGTTTATCTGGAGATAAGCATGGTGCTTTCCTATCTGCAAGGCACCAGCGTGATGGGCGATTTGTTGTGGGTGACCGATAAGCTGGACCGCAAGGTCATCTACGGCTCGGATTTTCCTGAGAACGCATTGAAGGACTACCTGGCCCTTCTGGACGAAGGCCTTATAGGACACCCGGAATGCAACCGTTCCGCCGTAGTGGGCGAAAACATTCTCGGGTTGATAAACGACTGGCCGGTCTGCCGGGATCAAGGTGATCGCGGGCAAGCGCAGCCGATTATGTGAAAAGGAGGTCAACATGAACAATAACCTCAATACACAAGGCGACATCAACACCGCCATCATCGACAAGATCAGGCGCAACCGCATCTCCACCACCGAAATCGCCGATTGTTTGGGGAAAACCGGGGTCATTGCCGGCGTCAAACCCATCAATCAGAAGAAATTCCGGGTGGGACCGGTCTTTTGGGCCTATGCCTACAATGACAGCAACTGGGAGCTGCACGAACAGATACGCGACTTCCCTGAGGGGCATGTGATCATTGCCGAGGCCTTTGACTGCGGCGAAAAGGCCCTATTCGGAGAGCTGGTCTCCAAGTTCCTCATCCTGTACCGGCAGGCGGCGGCGGTGGTGACCATCGGTTACCTACGCGACGTTCCCCACC
>JASFOZ010000176.1:0-7935 GCA_050116255.1 Desulfarculaceae bacterium | reverse complement strand
GAGGCGATTGCCAAGGCCCGGCGGCTGGAGCCGGAATCCGTCGCCGTGCTTACGGTGTGGGGTTTTATCACCCTGGCCAAGGGCGATCTCAAACAGGCCCATGAGGCCTTCGGGCAGGCCGCCGCACAAGATCCTGGACTGGGGGAGCCCCACCTGGGCTCAGCCCTGGTCTTGATGCGCCAGGGCCAGGCCGACGCCGCCCTGGAGGAGATGACCACAGCGGTGCTGCTGGAGCCGAGGCGGGCCATGTTTCTAAGCTATTGGGGCAAGATGCTCTTTCAGATACGCCGCTTTGAGCAGGCCATGCAGATACTGGACCAGGCCGCCGCCCTGGATCCCCTGGACCCCACCCCCCATCTTTATCAGGCCTTTATATGGCACGACCTGAACCGGCCCTCAGAAGCAGTCTCTGAGATCAACCGGGCCATCGCCCTGAACCACAACCGGGCCGTATACCGTTCCCGGTTCCTGCTGGACAAGGACTTGGCCATAAAAAACGTCACCCAATCCATCATCTACAGTGCCCTGGGGCTGGAGGCCTGGGCCTATAACCGCGCCTTGGCCTCCATCAAGCATGACTACCTGAACTCCGCCGGACACGTGTTCGCGGCCGGGGCCTTGTTCGGGCTGGAGGGACGGTCCCGGGCAGCCGCCTCAGAGGCCCTGTTGGGCCGGATTCTGCAGCCCGCCAACCTCAACACCTTCAATCAATTCAACGAATATACTTATTTCTTTGAAAAGCCCAGCCTGGATGGCTCCTTGGGGGGCACCCTGGGCAACAAGCAGACCCACCAGGCCCAGCTGTTTTTAAACGGCGCCCTGCCCTCTGCCGGCCTGGCCTTCCAGGCCTTGGGGTCCCGCTCGGAAACCGATGGCTGGCGCCGGATAAACTTTCACCAGGAGAACGGGCTCACCGGCATGGTCAAATGGGACCCGGACCTGAAGTCCGGATTGATGCTGGCGGGCTCCTTTTTGGACAGCGACCAGGGAGACAAGTTCTATCCCCGCTATGAGCATGACGATCCTGCCGATCCCTTTGACCGTAATCAACTGACCAGCTACCGGCTGGAGCTGGGCTACCGCCACCGCCTGACCCCTTCCGCTGACTTGATAATCTTCGCCACCCGCTATCTGGCCGACGGCAACATGAAAGAGCACACCCTTTTGCGCGATGTGGCCGACATCGCCGGCTCCCGGCTGGACATGTATAGCAACACCGACTATGAGCAGCCGTTCTACCAAGGTCAGGTCCAATTTCAGGTCAAGACGGGGCGGCATCAGATCGTCTTGGGCGGGCTGGGCTATTGGGGCCAATACCAGATTGACAACCTGGAAGAGGCCTTCATTACCTTTGCTGACGGCTACTCAGCACCCCTGGACCCTCTTCGCACTCAGAGAGACCTGCCCCGCCGCTATCATAGCCTTTATGTGCAAGACACCTTTAAGATCGCCCCCTCCTTGGTTTTGGAAGGGGCGCTCTACTTCGACCATCTGGAGGCCAACAACATCTTCTTGGGCACTCAATGGACCTTGGAGGAATGGAGCCCCCGCCTGGGCCTTATCTGGACGCCCACTCCGGTGGACACCTTCCGCCTGGCGGGTTTCAAGTATCTGCTCCCTTACTTCAGCAACCGCCTGGACCCCATGGATGTGGCCGGCATAACCATCTTCCGCAATGCCAGCGAGGCCTCCCAGGCCCGGGAAGTGGACCTGGCCTGGGAGCGCACCTGGAATTCAGGCTTTTTCTCCAGCGGGGTGTTCTATGTGGACCGGGAGGTCATCTTCAAGCCCGATCCTGACAGCGACGCCACCCTCACCGACGCCAGCAGCCTCAAGGGCATGGAGGCGGTTCTCAACCAGATTCTGCTGCCTGGATTGGGACTGGCCGCCAGCTACCGCTATCTGGTGGTGGACGATGAGGGGCTGCCCCAGGCCGACCGCAGGGAACACCTGCTCCGGGTGGGCCTGAATTATCTGCACCCTTCAGGCCTGGGCGGCAGCATAGCCCAGACCTTCAGGCATCTTGACCTCAAGGCCGCCGGCCGCGAGGATGAAGACATATGGATCACTGATATCAAGCTGGGCTATGAACTGCCGGGCAAAAGAGGGCGTGTGGACCTGGCCCTGCTCAATGTCTTTGACCAAGAGTTTAACTGGGTCACCGATCAATTCGTATTCAGTGGCCGGGCTCCGGCCCGGGAGATTTTATTGTCCCTAACCCTTAATTTCTAAAAACCATGAGAGCCGCCAACCTTAATGCCCGAACCAATATACTGGCCGTTCTGGCGGCCTTGGCAGCGGCGGCCTTATTTTGCCTGTCCCCCTGGGGCCGGGCTGGGGATGATTTCGCCTACGACAGCCTCTTTCTGATCAGGGGCAAACAAGCGCCGCCCCCTGACCTGGTGATCGTGGCCATTGACGAACCCTCCTTTGCCACCCTTAAGAGGCAGTGGCCCTGGCCCCGCTCGCTGCACGCCAAGCTTTTGCACAACCTTTTTAGCGATGGCGCCCGGGCCGTGGTCATGGACATCATCTTTGCCGAGCCTTCCACCCCAGGGGAGGACCAGGCCCTGGCCCAGGCCCTGCGGCAATACGGTCAAGTGGTCTTAGCGGCTGACATCAACCTGATCACCGATTCTTCCTATAGCCAGCAAACCCTGGTGGGCCCCTGGCCCGGGCTGATTTCTGCCCATACCCGAGTCGCCTTTGCCAACCTGCCCGTGGATGACGATGGCTTTGTGCGCAGGCTGCCCTTGCATGCCGGCTCACTCAAACCCCTGGCCCTGGCTGGGGCCGAACTCATGGGCCCAAAGCCTCCCTCAGACGTCTCGGCCATCAATATAAATTTCCTGGGGCCCTCCCGGACCATCACCACCGTCTCTTATTATCAGGCCCTATTGCCTGGGCATCTGCCTTCAGGCTTTTTTAAGGACAAACTGGTTTTGGTGGGGGTCGTCTCCTCCAGCGCCCTCAGCGCCCGCTCCCGGCCGGCAGAGCATTATCCCACACCCTTCTCTCGCCAAGGCGGCGGCTACATGCCCGGAGTGGAGATCCACGCCCAGGCGGCCCATACCCTCATGAACGGGGCCTCCCTAACCCGCTGGGCCCTTATTCCCGCCCTGGCCCTGGGATTGATCCTGGGGGCGCTTTCCAGCGGCGTCTTTTTCAGGTTCAGGCCCATACCCGGAGCAGCAGTGGCCCTGAGTGTAACGGCGGCGCTCCTGGGCGCAGCACACCTCCTGTTCAGCCGGTTGATCTATATACCGGTGCTGGCCTTGACCCTGCCGGTCTTGGCTGTTTACCTGGCCAGCCCTTTTCTGCACTACTGGCGGGCCTGGCGGGAAAAGGCCTTCATCCGTCAGGCCTTTAGCTCCTACCTGGCGCCGGCGGTGGTGAAAAAAATACTCTCCCACCCGGAAGGCCTGAAGTTGGGCGGCGAGAGCATGGAAGCCACCATCTTGTTCGCTGACCTGGCCGGCTTTACCTCCATCTCCGAAAAAATGAGCCCCCAGGATCTGGTGGAGATGACCAACCGCTTCTTGGGGGGACTGAGCGCCATAATCCGGGATGGCGGCGGCATGGTGGACAAATACATAGGCGACGCCGTCATGGCCCTGTGGGGGGTGCCCCTGCCCCAGCCGGACCACGCCCGCAGGGCCTGTGCCGCCGCCCTGCACATGCAAAAGGCCATGGAGCAGTTGACTCAGCAAGAAAAGCGCCTGACCGGCGTAGATCTGGCCGTACGCATCGGGATCAGTTCGGGCCGGGTGGTGGCCGGCAACGTGGGCGGCGACCGCTCCTTCAACTACACCGCCCTGGGCAGCGAGGTCAACCTGGCCTCGCGCCTGGAGGGGCTGAATAAGGTTTATGGGACCTTCATCCTCATCAGCCAAAACACCGCCGGGCTTTTAGGGGCTGAGTTCGAGCTGCGGCCTTTGGACCGGGTGCGGGTAAAGGGTCAGCAGAAACCCCTTGAGATATACGAGCTGCAAGGGTTTGCAGACTCCATCTCTCAGATGGTGCGTAAAGCCAACCAGGCCTATGCCAAAGGACTGAAATTATACAGAAATAATGATTTCGCCCTGGCTGAGGACGCCTTTTCCCAGGCCTTGAGTTTAAACCATCAGGACGGCCCTGCGCAAACCTTGTTGGCCCGCTGCCGCGCCTTTGCCAAGGCACCGCCCGCCCTGGATTGGGATGGCGTATTTACCTCCAGGACCAAGTAGAAAAAACGTTTTCTCTGCAAATAGTCACGATTTTGCCTCTTTACTGATTGCAGCAAATGCTTTAAAACGCCTAAAATACGGTTGACAGGGCATTTTTCTTTTAAGAGAATACTGAAAGATACGATAATAAGGATATACATCGATAATCAGTGGAGCAAAGCCCCTGAACTCCAGGCGATGTCTATTTGTCTTTTTTGGTTGCCAAACCAAGTTTTGGAACCAAGACCCAGAAGGGAGAAAGGGCGAAAAAAAATGAAAAGGTTAACTCTATCCATAATAATAGGTCTGGCCTTTATGGCGGCAGGCGTTATCTTCGCCATTGGTTGTGCCGCCCCCCAGGGTCAAGCAGGTTCCCAGTTTCAGATATCGGCTGAGGAACAGAAACAAATATCCGGTCTCATGGAAGATCTGGTCTCAGGCCAGTCAGGGGTGAGGACAGGCTATTTGGTCCTTTACAATATCACCAACCAATTCTTCCAAATCCTGGCCAACGATGCCCAGGGGCTGAGCATCAACCAGTTTGAAGGAACCTGTCCTACTGTGACCACCAACCCGCCGTTGGACCAACTGGGGGGTATTCCCTCATCCTTCAGCGCAACCGCTGATTACGGCTCAGGCTGCACCTCTGATGACGGTTCGGTATGGAGCGGCAATGCTGTAATAAATGCCACAGACATCACGCAGAACGGATTCAATTTCTCTACCAACTACACTATTTACGCCAATAACGTGGTACGCAACGGAACCACCGTGGCCAATGGCACCGTGCCCGGCAATGCCGCCCTTACCTTGAACGGCTCAAACATCAACGTAACCATAAATGCCAGCTTCTCCAACTTCCAGACCTCGGGCTACACCCTCTCCGGGCAGGTCAGCGCCACCGCCTCGGGTATTGACCTAAACACCGGATCCTTCAGCCGCGTGGAAGCTGCACTCACCAACTTCGGCATGTCGGGAATGGTGATCGCCCCCAGGATCGACTTGGTGGCCGTGCCCACGGGCACAAACTCCTACTTGATCAATGTGAGCGGAACGACCTTGATGGGGCCGGTGGACCTCGAGGTGGCCGCCTCCCAGGGGGCGGATGGAAGATTCTATGCCAGCACCACCCGCACCGGCAGCGTGGCCGGCTACGCGGTGAACATCAACAATGTAGTGTACGACATGAACGCCTGCAGCTCCTGCCCCATCGGCGGCTCCATCACTTTCGGCTCCCAGGAAATCGTGTTCACCGACGCCTGCAACTGCGACTTTGGCCTGATGTTCGCCGGGGGTGCTCAGCAGATTTCCAGGATAGATTAATCCCAAATAAAAGACCAAAAGCCTAAGATACTCCACCGGCCGTTAACGCGCCGGTGGAGTATTTTTTTGAGGGCAACCTTTATTGACCATTCTAGGGGGAAGGCATGGCGTCAAGATTGTTTGATCTTACAAAAGGAGCTACAATCCTTAAAGTCGGCAAGGTGGAAAAATAAGGCGTGCCTTTATGGAATCCCGGCAGGAAAAAACCAATCCCGTGCTGAGCCTCAAAGAGTCCTTTGGCCCTTACCTTGTTTCCGAGGGAATACTTACTCCCGCCCAGTGGTCAGAGGTAAGCGCACAGGGCCAGTACGGCTTTGCCGATGCCGCCCATCTGATTATCGGCATGGGCTATATGAGCGAAGGGGGCCTGCTGCGGGAGTTGTCAGCATACACGGGATTGCCCCAGGCCAGCGACATCCCCGCCCCCTCGGCATTAAGCCCCATAAATGGTTTGCCCTACCAATACCTGAAAAAAAGCAAAATCGTCCCCCTGGGGCGGCATCAAGGAGTCATATATGTAGCTGTCATGGACCCCTTTGCCCAAGGCCCCCTGGCGGCCCTTAGCCTGTTCACGGGCAGCCCGGTCCAGATCTGCCTGGAATCCGAGGAAAGGATACTGCGCAAGATTGAAGCCGACTACGGTCTCGGCGGCCAGGGGGTGGAATCGTTGGGCCAAGAAGGCTTCAGTCAGGCGGATATGTCTTTTGGAATCTCGGATATGAACCATCTCGAGGACCTCTCCTCAGAAGCCCCCATTATCCGGCTTTTCAATTTCCTGCTGGACCGGGCGGTGGCCATGGATGCCAGCGACATACACATCGAACCTCAGGAAAATCATCTCAAGGTGCGTTACCGCATTGACGGCAGACTCCAGGAAGTAAACCGCCTGGACAAGAAGTTCCAAAACCCGGTCACCTCACGCATAAAAATATTGGCCAAGCTGAATATCGCCGAGCGCCGCCTGCCCCAGGACGGGCAGATCATGCTCAGGGTGGGAGGGCGCAACCTGGACCTGCGCGTCTCCACCATGCCCACTTCTTTTGGCGAGAGCGTGGTGCTGAGGCTCCTCTACCGGGAGACCCTGAAATGGGAATTGTCCGACCTGGGCATCAACCCGGAGCAACTTAGCCAACTAGAGGGGCTCATCGAGCGCCCCCATGGACTGCTCCTGGTCACCGGCCCCACCGGCAGCGGCAAGACCACCACCCTGTACTGCGCCCTTAAAAAAATCTCCAGCCCGGACAAAAAAATAGTGACCATTGAGGATCCCGTGGAATACCGGCTGCCGGGGGTGAATCAGATTCAGGTCAACCCCCAGATCGGGGTGACCTTCTCTTCGGGCCTGCGCTCCATCGTCCGTCAAGACCCTGACATCATATTGGTCGGTGAAATCAGAGACTTGGAAACCGCCTCCATCGCCATACATGCAGCCCTCACCGGCCACTTGGTCTTCTCCACCTTGCATACCACCGACGCCCCAGGCGCCATCACCCGTTTGCAGGACATGGGCGTGGACAGTTTTCTCATATCCTCGGCCCTGACCGCGGTGGTGGCGCAGCGGCTGGTGCGCAAGCTCTGCCCCAACTGCAGGCAGGCAGCCACGGTTCCCGGCAGTGCCCTGGAGCGGCAAGGCATCAAGGGACAAGCGGAAGATATTGAGATCTTCCGGGGGCAGGGATGTCCGGCCTGTAACCAACAGGGCTACCGGGGACGCACCGGGATATATGAGTTTCTGGAGATTACAGACCCGGTGCGCAGCCTGATAAGCCAACAAAAGCCTCATGAGGTTCTGCGTCAGGCAGCGGAACAAGAGGGCATGCTCTCCTTGCGCCAGCAGGGTTGGCGCTTGGTGAAGCGAGGAAGCACCAGCTTGGAGGAACTACTGCGGGTGACCACCATCTGAAATCCAACCAGCAGCCCAGAAAGAGCCCCTATGGCATGGCCCGTAAGCTAAAAAGTCACGAACGCAGCGAATTCACCGAAACCCTCTCCATACTCCTGGGCGCCAGTATGCCCCTGGACATGGCCCTGGATATCCTGGCCGGTCTTTTGGAGAATAAACGCCTGCAGTCATTCTGCCGCGCCCTGGCCCGAAGCGTCAGGGAGGGAGAAAGCCTGTCCTCGGCCTTGGGAAGCTATGGGGCCGGTTTCAGCGAGGCCTACAAGGCCATGGTCCGCGTAGGGGAAACCGGCGGCGCCCTGGCCAGCGTATTGGAGAAGCTGGCCCAGAACCTGCGGCGGAATTCGGAGATTAAAAGGCGTATAGTATCAGCCCTATTTTATCCCACCATCCTGATGTTCTTCAGCACAGCCGCCCTTTTGTTCATAATGATCTACGTCTTGCCCTCTTTTGTCCAAGTTTTCAAGGATATGCGAATCGAGCTCCCCCCCATGGCCAGCGCCCTGG
>JASFOZ010000175.1:0-7974 GCA_050116255.1 Desulfarculaceae bacterium | reverse complement strand
GGTGAATTGGGGCTGTACGGTTTCCGTAACCGCCAGGATCATGATTATGACAGCATGGCCGTTGCCAACGCCCAGGCGGTCAAGGCGCCCCGGGTCTGGGACTTTCTCAGCCAGGCGGACCGGCGCAGTATCGTGCTGGGGGTGCCCCAGACCTACCCGCCCTCTGCCCTCAAGGGATTGATGGTGTCCGGTTTTCTGGCTCCTTCCAAGGAGTCCGCTTATACCTATCCCCGCTGGCTGAAGGCCAAGATCGGCCAGTGGGCCGGAGGTGAATACTGGTTGGATGTGGAAGGTTTCCGCACCAACGGCAAGGGCCGTCTGCTCCGGGACATCCAGCGTATGACCCAGGCCCGGTTCAGGCTGGCCTCACGCATGCTTGAGGAAGACTGGGATTTTTTCATGATGGTGGAGATGGGCACGGACCGCATTCAACACGGTTTCTGGCGCTTTATGGATCCCGCTCACCGGCTGTATGAACCAGGCAACCCCTATGAGGCGGTGATACCTGATTATTACCGGGACTTGGACTCAATGATCGGGGCCTTGACCGACAAGCTGCCCCCCAACACCCTGGTGCTGGTGGT
Organism: Desulfarculaceae bacterium; assembly: GCA_050116255.1. Taxonomy (GTDB): domain Bacteria; phylum Desulfobacterota; class Desulfarculia; order Desulfarculales; family Desulfarculaceae; genus JASFOZ01. The sequence goes on along the minus strand of JASFOZ010000175.1, from coordinate 7,390 downwards.
CTCAGATCACGGCGCCAAATCCATGCAAGGGGGGGTGGCCATAAACGAGTGGCTCATGCGCCAGGGACTTCTCGTCTTAAAGGACCCCGGGGCTCAAGGCCCTCTTTCAGCGGAGATGGTGGATTGGGCCCGGACCAAGGTGTGGGGCGAAGGCGGCTATTATGCCCGGCTTTTTTTCAATATCAAGGACAGAGAGCCCAGGGGGGCCTTAGACCCCTCTGGAGTGGATGAATTCCGCAGCCGGCTCATCACGGAACTGGAGCAGATGCCCGGCCCGGACGGACGGCCTTTGGGCAACCAGGTTTTTGTGCCCCAGGATATATACCGGCAGACCAAGGGCATCCCCCCTGACCTGATAGTCCACCTGGGGGGGCTGTCTTGGCGGTCCTTGGCCGGGGTGGGCCAGGAGGGCATATTCGCCTTTGACAATGACACCGGTCCGGATGATGCCAACCATTCCATGGAGGGCATCCTGATCGCCTCCCTAAAGGGCGGCACTCTCCCCTGCCCACCTGGAGGCCGCATTCTGGACCGGCCTCTGGACATATTGGGAGTGGCTCCCACCATTTTAGAGGCCCTGGGAATGAAGGCGCCTGCCCCTATGAGCGCCGGGCCTTTCGATCCCTGGCAGGATTCCTAAGTATAAGTTTCGACGACCTTTTGGCCGAAAGAACCTCCCCCGGCCAAGGCCGGGGCGGACGAGGGCTTCATCTAACCGCTAGAACGAGGGGCCAGATTATGATAGAAGTATATGTGGAGATATCATGAAGGTTTACGATCTAAAATGCCCAAATGGCCATGCCTTTGAGGGCTGGTTCGACAGTCTGGAGGAACTGGAGGATCAGGTAGGCCAGGGTGTGGTATCCTGCCCGGTCTGCGGCGAGGCCAAAGTCCGCAGGGTTCCTTCCTCTTTTGCCATTGGCGGCAAAGCCAGCGAGCCAAGCCACGAGATGGCCGCTCACATGGTGGGCAAGGCCTTGATTAAGTATCTGCGCGAAAACTTCGAGGACGTGGGCTCCAATTTCACCAACGAAGCTTTGAAGATACACTATGGCGCTTCTGAGCCGCGCAACATCCGCGGGGTCTCCACCGAAGCCGAGGAAGAGACCCTGAAAAACGAAGGGGTGAGTTTTTTTAAGGTGGCCACGCCCAAGGGTGAGACCGCAGGAGACAGTGAAGAGGAGAATTGAGCCTTAGCTTTGTCTTAACTCCCAGCCTCGCCATCGCCCTGTTCTTTGGCTTCGACCATACAGGGCGCATTTTTTGCCACTAATCGTCCCAGGGTTTGGCAATAGAGCGCGGCAAAGGTGCGGCAGGAGCCGGCGCCGTCCACGGCCTCTTCTTGGGGAAAACTGGCCTGGGGGCAACTCATATCGCACCAACGCATAGCAGGTCTCCAAATCTTTTCCGCCGGCAAAGACAAAGGCTATATACCATGAGGCAACCGCTTAGGTTGACAAGGGCCAGGGCGGCTGCTAGCTTCAATGATCACCATTCAACTTGCGGTTTTCCTTAACACATAAGGATGCAATTCGCCAGGGAAAACCAGGGGAATAGCCATGCGCGGGGAGATCATCTGCATCGGTGATGAGCTGATAAACGGCAGGGTGGCTGAGACCAATTCCCGGTATGCCGCCTCCCGTCTCTGGCCTTTGGGCATTTCCGTGGATTGGGTGGTGATGGTGGGAGACGATCCCCAGGCCATCAAGGAAGCCTTGGCCCAGGCCTTGAGCAGAGCGGATTTTGTATTGGTCTCCGGCGGCCTGGGAGCCACGGATGACGATCTCACCGCCGCCACCGCCGCTGAGGTTTTTGGGCTGCCTTTGGCTGAATCAAAGCGCATGATCAAAAACCTGCGTGCCTTTTGGAGCGAGAGGGGCAGCGCTTTGCCCTCAGAGGCCCGTAAGATGGCCTGGCTGCCCCAAGGAGCCAAGATTCTCTGCTCCACCTGCGCCGGTTTCAGCTTGCAGGCGCCCGGAGGGCAGCCGGTGTACTTTTTGCCCGGCGTCCCTGAGGAGATGCGCTACATCACCGACACCACAATAGTGCCCGAGCTTCTTAGCTTGAGTGGCGATAATGATGCCGTAGCCTTCCGCGAGCTGTCGGTGTTCGGATTGGGCGAAACCGAAGTCAACACCAGGCTGCAAGACCTGGAGCTGGCAGGGGCCCGGATCGGATATTATCCCCGTTTTCCCTTGATAAGCCTGACGATATCGGCCCGGGACTCCTCGCCGGACCAGGCCCAAGAGCGGGTTTCAAGTCTGGTTGATCAGATCCGCAGCCGTCTCGGCGATTACATAGTGGCCGCCGACGGTCAGACCCTGGAGGAGGAGGTGGCCCAGGCCATGATCGCCCAGGGACTGACTCTGGCCTTGGCCGAGTCCTGCACCGGCGGGCTCATCGGGCACCGCCTGACCCAGGTGTCCGGGTCCTCGGCCTTTTTCGAGCGCGGATTAGTGGTATACTCGAACCGGGCCAAACAGGAGCTTTTAGGGGTGCGGCCCGAGGTGCTCCAGGCCCATGGGGCGGTTAGTTCCCAGACGGCGGCGGAGATGGCCTTGGGTGCGGCCAGAAACTCGGGAGCCGATCTGGGTCTGGCGGTGACCGGTATCGCCGGTCCCACCGGGGGCACGCCTGCAAAGCCGGTGGGCACGGTCTTCTTCGGTTTGGCCCGGGAAGAAAAGGTCCGCACCGGCGGCTACCTTTTTCATGGAAGCCGCAGCCAGATCAAGGCCCAGGCCGCTGAAACCGCCCTGGACTGGCTGCGCCGCTACTTGAATGACCATGCGTACCTTCATAGCACTTGAGTTGCCGCCCCAAGCCGTGGCCGCCGCCGGCTCGGTCGCGGCCGAGTTAAAAAAGACCGGCGCTGATGTAAAATGGGTCAGGCCCGAAAACCTTCATGTGACTTTGAAGTTTTTAGGCGAGGTGGATCAGGACCAGATTGAGCCCATATGCCGCAGCCTAGACCGGGCCTGCCAGGAGCGCCGGGCCCTGCGGCTCAGCCTGAATGGATGCGGAGCTTTCCCCAACCGGGGCAGGCCTCAGGTGGTTTGGCTGGGCCTGGACGGTGAGGTCCAGGAAATGAGTGATCTGGCCCAGGCGGTGGAGCAGGAAATGAACAGGCTGGGCTTTGCCCCGGAAAAGCGTTCCTTTAAGCCCCATCTCACCTTGGGGCGGCTGCGCAGGGGAAAGGCAAGGGGGAAGAGACCGGAGACGGCCCCTTTGAGCCGGGCCCTGGCCGGCAGGATTGATTATACGGGGCCTGACTTCATGGCCCAAAACGTAACCCTGATGCAGAGCAGGCTGACACCCCAAGGGGCCATCTACGACCCCTTGTATCGTAAAACCTTGGCCTAGGGTGGAGAAGGATATCATGGCAGGAAAGGATCCAGCACAAGAGCGCAACCGGGCTATTGATGCGGCCCTGAAGCAGATCGAGAGAAACTTCGGCAAGGGCGCCATCATGCGCCTGGGGTCCGGTGAGGTGCAAAAGGACATTGCCGCCATCTCCAGCGGTTCCTTTGGCCTGGACCTGGCCACCGGCGTGGGCGGAGTGCCCCGTGGGCGCATTACCGAGATATACGGCCCGGAGTCTTCGGGCAAGACCACTTTGGCCCTGCATGTCATCGCCGAGGCCCAGAAGGCCGGAGGAGTGGCTGCCTTTGTTGACGCTGAGCACGCCTTGGACGTTGCCTATGCCCGCAAGCTCGGCGTGGACGTCGACGATCTTCTGGTCAGCCAGCCCGACACCGGTGAGCAGGCCCTGGACATTACCGAGATCCTGGTGCGCAGCGGGGGAGTGGATATCCTGGTGGTGGACTCGGTGGCAGCGTTGGTCCCCCGGGCCGAGCTGGAAGGGGAGATGGGCGACAGCCATGTGGGGCTCCAGGCCCGGCTTATGAGCCAGGCCATGCGCAAACTGACCTCGGTTATCTCCAAAAGCCACACCGCCGTGGTATTCATCAATCAGATCCGCATGAAGATAGGGGTTATGTTCGGCAGCCCCGAGACCACCACCGGCGGCAACGCCCTCAAGTTTTACGCCTCTTTGCGGCTGGACATACGCAGAATCGGTAAGATCAAATCCGGGGACAGCGATATCGGAAACCGCACCCGGGTAAAGGTGGTCAAGAACAAGGTGGCTCCGCCCTTTAAACAGGCTGAGTTCGACATCATGTTCGGTATAGGCATCAACAAGCTGGGTGAGCTCATAGATTGGGGCGTGGCCGAAGACATAGTGGACAAGTCCGGCGCCTGGTACTCCTACGGAGACGAGCGCCTGGGCCAGGGCCGCGAGAACGCCATCAATTACCTGCGCGAGCATGAGGATATTTGTAAGGAGATTGAAAGCCGCCTCAAGGCCAAGCTCGGCCTGACCACCGCTTCCGGGCCGGAAGAGGCCGCTGGGGACGACCAGGATTAACAAGCAATTTTGGCAGCATGGGCAGGCAAGGAACTTAAGAGGATAAGAAATGGCTCCTTCGGGCAATGAGTTACGCCAATTATTTTTAGACTATTTTCAGCGTCAGGGGCACAAGGTGGTGGCCAGCTCCAGCCTGATCCCCAAGGACGATCCCTCCCTTCTTTTCACCAATGCGGGCATGGTCCAGTTCAAGCAGGTCTTTGTGGGGCAGGAAAAGCGGGATTACCTGCGCGCCGTCACCAGCCAGAAGTGTTTTCGGGCATCGGGAAAACACAACGACCTGGAGAACGTGGGCCGCACCCCCCGGCACCACACCTTCTTTGAAATGCTGGGAAACTTCAGTTTCGGCGATTACTTCAAGGCCAAGGCGGTGGTGTATGCCTGGGAGCTGCTGACTCAGGGATACGGCCTGGATGGGGACAAGCTGTGGATAAGCGTACACGAATCCGATGACGAAGCCGAGGCCCTGTGGCAGTCAGAGGTGGGTGTGCCCTTGGAGCGGATAGTCCGCCTGGGGGATGAGGACAACTTCTGGGCCATGGGCGACACCGGCCCCTGCGGTCCTTGCTCGGAGATCCACATCGACCAGGGCGAGGAGGTTGGCTGCGGGCGGCCCGACTGCGCCGTGGGTTGCGATTGCGACCGCTATCTGGAGCTTTGGAATCTGGTCTTTATGCAATTTGACCGCGACCAGTCCGGAAAGATGACTCCTTTGCCCAAGCCCAGTATCGACACTGGCCTGGGTCTGGAGCGCATTGCGGCCGTTGCCCAAGGAAAGCTGAGCAACTATGACACCGATTTGTTCACACCCATTATGGCTCGGGCCTCGGAACTGAGCGGCGTTGCCTATGGCGACAGCGCCGAGGGGGATGTCAGCCTGCGGGTCATAGCCGATCACGCCCGGGCCTGTTCCTTTTTGGTGTCAGACGGAATATTGCCCAGCAACGAAGGCCGGGGGTATGTGCTGAGGCGCATCCTGCGCCGGGCGGCCCGTCACGGCCGCAAGTTGGGTATGGAAAAGCCCTTTTTACACCTGGTGTCCCAGGAAGTAGTGGAACAAATGAAAGGGGCCTATCCTTCGCTCTATGACTCCCGGGCCTTTGTGGACAAGGTCATCCTCTCTGAAGAAGAGCGTTTCGGTGAAACCCTGGGCACCGGCCTCAGGCTGCTCAACGATGCCACTGCCGAGGCCAAGGCCAAGGGCGAAAAGAACCTGTCTGGTGAGATGGCGTTCAAGCTATACGACACCTATGGTTTTCCCCTGGACCTGACCATGACCATAGTGGAGGAGGAAGGCCTGGGAGTGGACCAGGAAGGTTTCGACCGGGCCATGGAGGGCCAGCGCAGCCGCTCCCGGGCGGCTTGGAAAGGAAGCGGCGAGGAGGAACTGCCCCCGCCTTTGGCTAAGCTGCGCAGCCAGGGATTCAGCACCAGCTTTGTGGGCTATGAGGGCCTGACCGCTAAGAGCGAGGTCGCCCTCTTGTTAAAGGATGGACAAGAGGTGCAGTCAGTGGAGGCCGGCCAAAAGGCCCAGCTCATCTGTCCTCAGACTCCTTTCTACGGCGCTGCCGGCGGCCAGGTGGGCGACACGGGCGGCATCAGCAGCCCCCAGGGCCAGGCCCGGGTGTTTGACACCCTCAAGCCGGGCGGAGAGCTCATCGTGCACCAGATCGAGGTGGAAAAGGGCTCCCTGAGCAAAGGCGATGCCATTGAACTTACGGTGGATAACAAAAGGCGCGGGGCCACCGCCGCCAATCACACCTCCACCCACCTGCTTCACGCGGCCTTGCGCAAGTTCCTGGGGGAGCATGTGAAACAGGCGGGTTCCATGGTGTCGCCGGAACGGTTGCGGTTTGACTTCACCCATTTCGAGGCCATGACCCAACAGCAGATCCGTAAGGTGGAAAGACAGGTAAATGCCGATATACGGGCCAACATTGACCTGTGCACCACGGTAATGGGCATTGAAGAGGCCATGAAAGTGGGGGCCATGGCCCTTTTTGAGGAACGTTACGGAGACGAGGTCAGGGTGGTGCAGATACCCGGGGTGAGCAAGGAATTATGCGGTGGCACTCACACCCCCCGCACCGGTGATATCGGTTTGTTCAAGATCGTGGCCGAATCCTCAGTGGCCGCCGGTGTGCGCCGGGTGGAGGCCCTTACCGGGGCGGCGGCGGTGGAAGCGGTGTTGGCCCTGGAAAAGGATATGCACCAGGCGGCGGCGGCCTTGAAGGTCAATCCCTCGGAGGTGGGGGAGCGCGTTAAAAAGCTGATCACCACCCTCAAGGAGAGCGAACGCCAGGTCGGTCAACTCAAGGCCAGCCTGGCCGGGGCTAAAAGCCGTGACCTATTGGAGGACGTGGTCGAGGTGGACGGTGTCAAGGTGTTGATCAGCAGAGTGCCCATAGACAACCCCCGGGCGTTGCGTGAGGCCAGCGACACCCTGCGCGGCCGGATTGGTTCCGGGGTGGTGGTGTTGGGAGCCGAGGCCGAACAAAAGGCCTTGCTCCTGGCCCTGGTGACCAAGGACCTGGTGGGGCGCTTCCACGCCGGAGAGATCGTCAAGGCCCTGGCGCCCCTGGTGGGCGGGGGGGGCGGCGGCAAGGCGGATCTGGCTCAGGCGGGGGGGCAAAAGCCGGAGGGACTGGACCAGGCCCTTGCCCAGGCCTTGGAGGTGGTACGCGCCCAGGCGGCATCAAAATAGGCCTTAACAAAAATAAAAAGACGGGGCTTTCTGGCGCCCCGTCTCTAATGCGGTCAGGTTATTTTCCGGCTTACTAATCTGTTCCCCGGTCTTTATCCAGAGTCTCCAAGCGGTCGTCTACAATAGGCGGTTGATCATCATATTGGTCCCGCAGCAAATCTTGCAGGTCTCTGCGTTCGTGATCGGTCTCGCCCTCCTTGGGGGCAGGCATCAGGGCCAAGGCCTGTTGGCTCATTTTGATATACTCCATGGCCTCGCCG